>JAAESS010000001.1 GCA_024229195.1 Flavobacteriales bacterium
AGACTATCACATTCTAATCACAAATAACATTCGATTTTCACGTATTGTTTCTTTTAGGAAATCCTTTCCATTAATTTATCAGAGAAATCTATTAATGGGGCTTTATTATTAGACTCAATGGCTTCTAAATGTTTTAATGCTCTTGTGTAATAATCCTTCATCATATCAATGGTATGCTTCTCAAGATCTAAGCTTTTAAAAATTTCTTTAACTGCACTTATTTTCCCTTCAGAATCCTCAGAAGTATAATAATCTTGCAATTGCTTTTTAGCTATATCATCAGCTAACTGCAATGCTTTTAAATACAAAAAGGTTTTTTTATTTGCCAAAATATCACCTCCCAGCTGTTTCCCAAAAGTATCAGGGCTGCCAAAAGCGTCTAACAAATCATCTTTTAACTGAAATGCAATTCCTATATTTTTACCAAATCCATACAAATGTTCTTGCTCTTTCTTGTCAGCCCCTGCAGTAATGCCTCCTATTTGTAATGAGGCAGCTAATAAAACTGCTGTTTTGTATTCAATCATTTTCATGTGATCAGACAGGGATACATCATCTTGAGTTTCAAAATCCATATCCCACTGTTGCCCTTCACAAACCTCAGTTGCTGCTTTGCTAAATACATTCAAAACATCTTTTACAATAGAGGCGTCCACATCCGCCATCATTTGATAGGATTGAACCACCATTGTATCCCCTGATAATATTGCCACATTATTGTTCCACTTTTCATGCACAGTAGGGTTTCCTCTCCTAAGCGGGGCATTATCCATAATATCATCATGCAGTAATGTAAAGTTATGAAAGATCTCAATAGCAAGTGCTGGCGAAATTGCTTTGGTTAAATCTTTATCAAATAATTGATGGGCCATTAAAAGCAAAATAGGGCGCATTCTTTTTCCCTTCAACCCCATAATGTAAGCAATAGGGTCATATAATAATTCAGGTGTTTTTGGGTAAGAAATTTGTTGAATCTCCTTTTCAATCAATACACTCAATTCCTGAATATCTTTCATTATTTTTTTACCAGATTTACTAAATATTCTCCATAACCACTCTTTCTCAGAGGTTCAGCAATCTCCAAAAGTTTTGCGTCATCAATATAACCCATTCTGTAAGCGGCTTCCTCAATACATCCAATTTTTCTTCCTTGTCTTTCCTCAATTACTTGCACATATTGGTTAGCTTGCATTAATGATGCAAATGTGCCAGTATCTAACCAAGTGGTACCTCTACCTAAAACTTTTACATCTAACTTTCCTTGCCTTAAATATTCCTTATTTACATCCGTAATTTCATACTCCCCCCTTGCAGATGGTTTTATGTTTTTTGCAACCTCAACCACTGAATTGTCATAATAATATAGCCCCGGTACAGCATAATTTGATTTTGGATTTTCTGGCTTTTCCTCTAATGATAACGCATGATGATTTTCGTCAAATTCAACTACACCATACCTTTCAGGATCGTGCACATGATAACCAAAAACAATACCACCATCAACATTTTTACATTCTCCTAATGTCTTAATTTTCATTTGAAAAATGTTATCTCCTAATACTAAGCATACTTTATCATCCCCAATAAATTCTTCTCCTAAAACAAATGCTTGAGCCAAGCCATTTGGAACTTCTTGTGCTTTATATTCAAATTTACAACCCAACCTACTTCCGTCCCCAAGCAATTTCTTAAAAAGGGGCAAATCATGTGGTGTTGAAATGATCAAAATTTCATTTATCCCAGAATACATTAATGTGGATAAGGGATAATAAATCATTGGTTTATCATAAATAGGCATCATCTGCTTACTCATTGCTAATGTAAGTGGGTGCA
>JAAESS010000002.1 GCA_024229195.1 Flavobacteriales bacterium
AAAAGATGGTTTTATCCAGAAAATTAATGCATGAATTTGATATCTCTGCAGTGAGTTTTATGGTTGAGAAAAATTGGTTGCAGAATGTTAAGAAGTCCTCCAGAGCTTGTGGGCCATGTTTCCTACCATGAAGATATCATCGATGTATCTTTTCCAGATGATTGGTGTAAGATTATTGGTTGCATTGGTTAGAATGTGTTCTTCGCAGTGTTTCATAAATATATTCGCAAAATTAAGTGCAAAGGGAGACCCCGTTGCTGTTCCATGAATTTGTAAATAGTGGGTACCATTGAACTCAAAATAGTTTCTCTTGAGTATAAAGGTAAACATCTGGTTCAAGTGGTGCATGGGTAGAGGTAATCTGTCCTGGTAAAATTGTTCCATTGCTTGTAGACAAAAATTCATACCCTCATCTTGTGGAATATTTGTGTATAGAGATTTGACATCAAGTGTGACCAAAAGATCACCAGGTTGTATGTTTAGTTCAGGGTTTAGAATGGTTTGGAGAAAATGATTTGTGTCCTTGATATAAGATGGTATGAGTTTGACAATTGGTTTAAGGTAAAAATCCAGATATTGTGATAAAGCCCTGGTAGGAGATTGACATCCTGAGATTATAGGTCTACCCGGGCAATTTGGCTTGTGTATTTTGGGTAACATATAAAAGGTTGGTGTCTTGGTTTTAGAAGTGGGGGATAAAATTTGATGACATTTTCTGTCAATAAGTTTTCGTGATTCCGTGTGTGTGTTCTGCCTTGGAGAAAAAAAATCAAAATAGTGGCAACAAT
>JAAESS010000003.1 GCA_024229195.1 Flavobacteriales bacterium
CAGTTCAGCACATTGCTTGGCAAAAACACCTGATACCCCTGCTGCAAGGCCCCCTACAATAGCTGTAACTAAAATTAAGATATAAGGATTACCTCCTAATGGTAACAAAACAGCTATCTTCTTGGCTAAAGTAAAATCATTGTCACTCGACAAAAGAAAGGCATATCCCATCCAAAATAAAAAAATCGCTAGGAAGGGCATAAAAAAAACTGACAAACCCTTTAAAGAAAAGAATAATGCCGATGCAAATGCGGCGAGCATTACTGACCACCAAGGCATAAAAAAAGAAAAGATCAGGGCTAGGACAAAGGTGCTGATTAAATTGAGAATATTATTGTTCATTTAGTTCGATATTAAGGTTTGTGTAGCAGTGACAGCTTCAGTTTTTTCATCAGATTGCAGAAAGTTTAGCTCATGGTAATTACCCGCGGCCCAATCGTCAATAAAATTATCGTAGTATTTACTGCCCGGATTACCAGATTGACCTCCAGGATATATCCCCAGGGCTTTTGGAGGTGAACTCATCTCAACGATCATACGCCAGGATGGACCATGATTCTCAGAAGTAGCGTTTACAATACTTCTTCCACCACCAATAGGAATATTGAATCTTGAAAAAGCCGGTAAACCTTGAAGTAAATGGGCCGCATAAGTACTTTGATAAGCGTTCCAATTATAATCACCATTTTCTAATTTCCAATCAGTCAAAGAAGCAGCTGCTTCTTTAAAACTGATCAAAAACAAGTCTTTTGCAGTTTCAATTTCATCTGTTTCCTGGATATCCATAAACTCGTCGTCTCCTTTGGTTTTCAACAAATGAATCGTTTGAAAGGTAAAGGGTCTTTTTAATGCTACATCTTCAGATTGATATTCATCCCAAACCAAATTATATAGTTTGACCCACCAATTTCTCCAGATGCTTGGACCAACTTCATCAATATCATTGTTAAATTCCCATGCCTTTAATTCATTAAGAATTTTAAGCTCCTCATCATTTAGCGATGAAATATCCATAGTTTCATAGATATAAGGTAAAAGTTCGGCTGCCTTGAGATTATAATTATTGTTGTGAAGATCCTTAAAGTCTTGGATATTCATTTCTTCTTTTTCCCTTAGAAAATCATTGATCACCCTGTTTCTGTATGTTTCATAACCGTCATTAAACACATAAAACGGATAAGAACTATCAACGGGATGCTGATTTGCTGAGCTTACAAAACCTCTTTCAGGATTCTTTGTATGGGCATTAAACTCCTGTGGGATAAATTCTTGCCAGTCATTCAATGGATTACTACCATCCATCAAGAATTTTCCCTGACCTTTCCATTTGTTAGGCATCTTTCCTTGCACCCAAATAGCGATGTCCCCATCAGTTGAAGCGAAGACAAAATTTTGTGCAGGTGCTGTATAGTGTTTAAGTGCATTCACGTAATCCCCATAATTCTTACTTCTGTTCAGCTCTAAAAAAGTCTTTTGGTTATTTCCACCGATATGACCGATCCATTTCATGGCATAACCCGATAGTTCATGATCGCCCATAAAATTTTTGTCATAGGTCACCGGACCGTGATGGGTATAGCGCACAGAATCAATATTGGTTTCTTTCCCTCTGATCTTGATTTCCTCAACCCTTATACTTACATCTTTCCACTGACCATTATATTTATATAGATTCCGCTTTTCGTCACTAAATTCAATTTTATACCAATCAAGTACATCTCTGGTGGCATTGGTTTCTCCCCAGGAAATATAATTGTTAAATCCTGAAATTACACCCAGGGCACCGGGAAGCGTGGCTCCAAAAGAGTTGTGCTGGGGCGTACTTAGTTGCATTACAAACCAAATAGAGGGAAGGTTCAGACCCAAATGAGGATCATTGGCCAGAATTGGGTTTCCGGAATAAGATTTAATACCAGAAATGGCCCAGTTATTACTACCGTTATCCGGATGCGGTTTATCTATCGTTTTTGAAATCGTATCCAGCGGTATTTCACTGTTGGGAATTTCTGTCATCGACTGATCAATAAAGCTCCAATCCGTATCATTTGGCACTACAGGGTCCAATTCATCGAAAAAATCAGGATACAATAAGTCAAAACGTTCTTTTCCAAACATTCTAAGCACATTTGTATACTCGAGATCATTATCATGACCTGCCAAATCTTTGGTCATATACATTAACAGTAATGCTGTTTTCTTGGCTGTCCAAGGTTCTGGTTCATAATCAAGTAGTTTATACTCTACCGGATAATCTTTCTCCTTTAAACTGCTAATATAACTATTCACTCCTTCCGCATATGCTAACAGATACGCATAGCCTTCAGCATCTTCTTTTACTTTTAGCATCGTTTGCTCCGCACCAAAACCCATTCCTTTTCTGCGCTGTTGACGATCAAAATTTAGTGCGGCTTCACCAATAATTTCCGACAAGCGGCCCTCAGAAGCATAGGTTTGAAATTCCATTTGCCAAAGTCTGTGCTTCGCTGTGATATAGCCTTGCGCTTTATAAAGGTCTAAATCGTTTTGAGCGAAAATATGTGGAATTAACTCCGAATCATAATTCACGGTAACTTTATCTTTAAGACCCTCAATTATAACGGTTCCGTCAATTGTTTCATCAGTTTCATTTTGCCAAACTCCTGTATATGGATTTAGAAATTTTCCGATAGGCGGAATCGACCCAAACTTATTATTTAGACCATAAAAAACTGAGACGACAAGAACAAGGGATATTATAAACTTTAAATATTTCATAAAAATTAAAAAAATAAGGAACTGAAAATACTAAATATATGGGACAATACACATAGATTTTTCAGTTTCAACGGTTGCGACTATTTTTTTCTATATTTCAATTATTCAAAAATGAGATTTGAGTCTTTTCTTACAAAAAGATTCCTATTCTTAAAATTGAGTGTCTTTTTTCATTGGAAACTGACCTGGAATCATTTCCTTAGACGCTCCTAAATTCTGTAAGAGATCTATTTCAATTCCCCTTGCAATGGTTGAAATTGGCACATCATTAGCTGTACCCTCAAATGGGTTTTCTCCTGTACGTCCGATTCTTTCCATCGTGTGAAAAATCCAGGCAACGATAACATAAAATGGAATTGAAAACCACATAAAGTATTTTCCAATCAATGGGCTTTTATCAATAATATTCAATCCAATTTCTGCAAATTGCGGTACAAGAGATAAGGGCAAGAGCAACACGAAAATCCACATAAAAAAATGATTCAAAGTAGCAAATTGTCTGGGATAAGGAAAATTCTTTATTCTTTCACTTTTACCTTGTAAGGTGAATAATTCTTGTATGATTCCCTCTAGCTCTAAATAAGAAAACTCCCAAATAAGGCCTTTATCTTTTAACTCTTTTAAATGATGAGATTGCAAATAAAGCATGGCAGTTGCTTTGTTATTTTTACTCATCACATAATTGAAATCGTCTTCTGAGATATTCGATTTCAATTCACATTCAAGCATCGTATCTTTCTCCGGAGGTCTCATACCCCACTCTTTATTTGTCTTATGATTCATAGTTGTTTCCCACTTCCTCGGCTCACGCATGGCAAAACGCAAAGCCGTCATCCAAGCAATGTGCCTGTTGGTCAAAGTATCTATTTCCTTTTGCAGCTCTGATTCTGTTGCAGGTTTTTTTGCATGTTCATTGTTGACCATATCCTGAACAAATACACCGAATGTTCTTGAAGTATTGACAATTCCACCCCAAATCTTTCTTGCTTCCCATATTCGTCCATAGGCTGCATTATTCTGAAAACCAATTACAAAGGCAACGGCCGTACCAATTAATGCCAAGGGAGTCCAGGGAATTTTAAACCATGACAAATCAAAAAAGTAATAAATAGATACCCAGGCAACAATCAATATGATAAACAATAGTGTCTCATACCTAGTCCAAATCGCCATTTCAAATGTGGTGTAATTTCTCTTTAAATGCATAATCGCTTTTTACTTGTAATTTGTTTTTGTAAGATTCAATAGAACTTGTTAAATAAATATATTCAATCAAAAAATAAAAATTAAGGTTCTGATTTGAATATCATTTAAGCTTATCAAAGATAATGCTATCTATCCTTTCATTCAAATGATTTGTAATTGTCGATTCTTTCATAAAAAGATCAGTAGAGCTATTCACAAATTTTGTATATCAAACCCTATTCAATTTATATACCCTTAGACTCTCGATAAGAACTGTAAAAATAATAATCGTGCCACCAATGATTGTTGTTGTTTTTGGGTACTCCTGTAAAAAAACCATTCCTATAATGATGCCATAAACAGGTTGACTGCAACTCATGATACTGGCAGTAATTGTAGAGAAGTGTTTTAAGCTATGTAGAAAAAGCGTATGCCCGATAGCAGTTGTCAATAAGGCTAACAAAATGGTTGCGGGTAAATAATCAACTACACTAGATATATTAAGAAAAAAAGCAAATGGGCTCAATACGATTGTAATCACCAATAATTGATAGGCCATCAATAAGGAGCCATCATAATTGTTGATCTTGGTTTTCAAAATAATATTTCTAGTCGCATAGCAAAGTGCAGAAAATACACCAAAACCTACCGCCTTAAAGTCATCATTTTTAATATCAAAATCAGGAACCAGGAAGTAAATCCCTGTTAAAATCAAAACACTCAATACCAAATGAATTTTTAAAATTCGTGTTTTGAGGAATAAAGGTTCTAAAATCGCTGTTATCGCCGGATAAGTAAAAAGGGATAGCATCCCAATAGCTACATTTGATAATCTCAAGGCATAAAAATAGGTAAGCCAATGGAGCCCCAATAACAAACCTCCAAATAAAACAGTCTTTCTGTCACGACCCTCAACATAGAAACTGATCTTCTTCCATCTGCAAAAAAGATACAAGACAATTCCACCAATTAATGATCGTAAGCCTATGGTTATGGGTATTGGCAAATCTATATACCTTCCTAAAGCGCCTGAGGTACTGATAAAAAGGATCGCAAGGTTAAGCTCAATAAAATTAACAGTCTGTACCCTATTATTCATAAATAGTATAAATCTAAGCTCTTGCTATAATCGTATTCAAAGATATTACCATTATGCGGATAGTTTCTAATTTGGTTCAAAAATTACTTTTAGTGGCTCCCAGGTATCCTTATCCCCCAGAATTCCTCTGGTATTGCTTATGACCTCCATCCATTCCGGTTGAACCTTGATCAATACAAAAGCGTCTTGTTTATTGGGATAAAAGGCTTCCCATTGCTCTTTCCAATGCTTGTTTTTTTCAGTTTGTTCTGATACAATATCCGCTTTTCCATAAATCATCACATATCCAGAATCATCATGATCTAAATAATATAATGTAACCCTGTCATCTTTCTTGATTTGATCAACCTTTCTACTTTTTGGATTGGTCCCAAACCAAACTGTAAAATCATCTGTCGGAGGAAATGGGTCCATTGCCCTGGCTCTGGGTCGACCCTCATCATCTATAGTGATCAGCGTACAAGTAACGGCAGATGTCATGATCTCTCTTGCGGCGCCTAATAAAGTATCTTTTGCTATTTCTTCCGATTCTTTCTCTTGACTAAAACCATAGAAAGATGAAAAAAGTAGGCTTAGTAAAATTATATGAATTTTAAGCTTCAATGTCATCTGTTATTTTGTATTTGAACTTAGAATATAAAAATGAAATGATCAAAAATAATATGGCTACGAATAACCTGGCATCTTTTTGTCGGTATTCTTTTTGACTCATTGTTAATTGACATACTATTTTAAAGATAAGGAACTACAGACTGACTTATTACAAACTTTATTAGAACGAAAGAACATGTATTTTAAGCAACTACTCTTTATTATCCTTCTATGATTGTCTATACATCACAAATAATCTTACGCCTAATCTTGCAAAGAGAATTATGGCGATCACCATTATGATATTCATTCCACCATCCATTATCTAAAATCTATATTAAGGCTTCCAAACAAAGCCGTAAACAAGTTATAAAGTATTGCTTCAACAATTCCGAGCAAGAATCCGGTAATGGCAAAAATGATGGGTATTCCAATAAGAGCACCAAAAGCAAGAACAGTTCCAAAGCTCAAACCCGGAGTAGACATGCTCTGGGGTGTGAAAAAACCCAGACTTACAAAAAGGTCAATAAAGAAGCCTCCAAACGAATACAAAATACCACATATTATACCAATCAAAGCAATAAGTACTGCCTGAAAAATTGCAAATCGAAGTATGTTGATTTTTTTAAGATGCTTCATGTGTTAATTCTTAATCAGTATATATGCGTTTAAAGAGGTTGCAATTATGAGCCAAATAAAATAAGGCATGATCAGCAAAGAATATGCTTTAAGATCGGTTCTATAGGATACTAAGAAATATCCGACCAATACCAATAGTAAACTTATGATAACTAAGGCTATTGCCACCTGATGGAAATAAAAGAAAGCTGGGTTCCAGGCAATATTTAACACCCATTGAACTGCAAATAAAATACCTAGAAGTTTTAAATCGGAAACTTTAACCCATGCATAAGACATGTATATGGCAAAACAGATCATAATTGTTGTCCAGGCAAATCCAAAAACCCATCCCGGTGGAGACCAGGGTGCTTTATTTAATTCATTATACCATGCTGAGGGAACTCCTTCACCTGTAAACAAGCCTCCTATGCCGAGGGCGGCAAAATTAAGTACCAAAAAAATTATTATTCTATATGCCATATTACTTATTTAATTCAAGATAAAGTTGCTCCACCTTGTCTCTCGCCCACGGAGTTCTTCTTAAAAACTTGAGACTAGACTTCACAGTTGGATTATTTTTAAAACAATTGATGTTGACTTTAAAGGCCATATGTTCCCATCCACAATTTTCTACAAGCCATTCCAATAAGTCTTTCAACTTTACCCCATGTAATGGATTGTTGGCTTGTTCTTGCTTTGGAGGATCAGTATTACTCATTCTGAAATGATTTAATGCTAAGGTAATATGTTTTTCGATCTTTAAAGAGGTTTCATGACAGACTTTATGCTGTTCTCATACAAGTGTCCTCATTTATGAGATCCTAAAACTTCCAATTTTACTTTGGCAACTCCCTTTTCTATAAAATGAAGTTTGGAAGCTGCCTTTTTTGAGAGATCCAGTATCCTGCCCTTAACAAAAGGTCCTCGATCATTTATGACCACAACTACTGATTTCTTATTTGACAGATTGATTACTTTAATTTTTGTATGAAAGGGGAGTGTTCTATGCGCTGCTGTTGATTTTGACTGACTAAATACTTCTCCGCTGGCGGTTATTCTTCCCTCAAATTTATCATTGTAAAAAGAGGCCATTCCTGTTTCTGTGGTCTGAGAGAATACTTGATAGCCAAAAGTTAGTAATAAATAAGTGCAAAATAATATGGGTTTTGCTTTCATACCGTAAATGTTTAAATATGATTCTATTAAACTATTTTTCCTTTACCTTTTCCTTTTCCTTTGTATTGTATTCGAATAATTTAAATGAATTCCAGAGCCATTTATTGCAAATGAACAATCATCGCTTATTTATACAAATACTGAAAGTAATCTTTTTTTGATCATCGTCAATATTCGCTTGTTCATATCTGATGCCATAGATTCGTATGAGGCATATTCACTTACTGTAAAATGACCAATGATCAAGCCCCTTACTTCAGTTTTAAAACTTGTATCAGTCCTAAAAACATTAGATATTAATTCACTCTTTTTTAATGAATTAAGATTGTTGAAATCAACTCTTCGTTTTTTAACATAATGATTAAAAACTGCGATCAATAATTCATGTTGCATCTTTATAATGGGCCGTAAAATTGTATTTTGAAAGTCTTCCTCCACCGATTTATTTTCACTACTTCCAATATTTTTTATTACCGGTCTTATGCTTTTTTTAGCATCTGTCATTTTCTATAAATTATTTTATTATTGTTTATCCTTTATCAGGGATATTATGAATACCAGACCTAAACACATCTGGTCGCGAATAATGTCCTACAGCATCGAACATACGCTTGGCTTTGATTATCTGATCAAGATCGACCTCAGCATATAAAATGCCTTCTTCTGCCTCTAAAGGCCCTGCTAAAATCTGACCATTTGGTGCAATGATAGCACTATTTCCAACATTGATCCATTCTCTGCCTTCTGGATAAAGCTTTTTAAATTCATATTCATCCGGGATATCATCGATTTTTATTGCCATACACGCACTCACCACAAAAAGCCCGCCTTCGCGCGCAATGTGTTGCATAGACTGAAGCCAATTAGGGCTTTTGTCCCAAGTTGGTGTCGCTAATATTTGAGCACCACTTTCATAAATTGCATTCCTTGCTAAAGGCATAAAATTTTCCCAACAAATCAATCCGGCTATTTTCCCAATTGAAGTATCATATGAGTTTAATGAACTGCCGTCACCCTGAGACCACACCAATCTTTCTCCTCCTGTCGGAATAAGCTTCCTATGCTTTCCAACAATCAATCCTTGGTTGTCAATAAAAAGCAAGCTATTAAATAAACTCGCCCCGCTGGTTTCCGAATTTCTTTCATGCATCCCCATCACCACATGTATCTTTGCCTTTTTGGCTGCTTCACATAACTTTCTTGTGGCATCATCCGGAACAGAAACCGAATTCTCAACTAGTTTCACATATAGCTCGTTTAAATCAGCACCTTTACTGTTCGGGATCAGCCAAACCCAATCCGGATAACCAGAAATAAAAGCCTCCGGGAAAACAATTAATTCTGCCCCTTTCTCTCCAGCCTCTATGATTGCCTTACAGGCTTTTTGAACCGTTTTTTTCTTATCCAAAAAAACTGGAGCTATTTGAGCGACAGCAAGTGTTGCGTTTTTAGTCATGATATTTTACTTTATTATCCTTTTAGAACATTACTTTATATAATTAAACATACTGTTGAGCAAAGCCTTTAACATATGTATCTTCAATACATTATTTGTACCCGGTAATTCTCATCAGCCATCTAAACATTCCCGGCGTAAAACGATTGAAAAAAACCAATACATCTAACATAAATGGTTTATTGACTATTCTTTTTTTGTTTTTTACAGTCTTTGCGATGACTTTTCCTGTAGCCTCCATTGACATTGTAGAAATTAGCCAATTGGCAATTTTAGGAATACGTTCCTCACTCCTTGGGTTGTTCTCAAAATAGGGTGATTCTACTTTCCCAAACGCAATCATAGAGACATTGAAATTGGAATTATACAGATCAGCTTGTAAGGATTTTGAAAAACCTAACATAGCCCACCTGGCAGGCCCGTATCCTGTGGCACCTGGAAATGAAAAATAGCATGCTGCAGAGTTGATGATGATAAAATGTCCGGTTCCACGCTTCTGCATTTTGTCATAAAAAACTTTGCAGGTTAGAGCTGTTGCCAAATAGGGTGACTCCATGGCTTCTTTAAAATGAGATACCGTGGCCTCTTTAAATGAAAGCCACTCACCTGCTCCTGCGCTATTGATCACAACATCCGGAACTCCTTCATTTTCAATTATGGTTTTGGCAGCTGATTCAACTGATTTTTGATCTGTAAGGTCTGTAGCATAATAACTAATTCTATTTCCAGAGGAGTCAATTTCCATAGCAGCCGATTTTAATTTTTCAATACCTCTCGCCTGTATGATAATTTTAGCTCCCAATTGATGAAGCTCATTGGCTGCTGCTTTACCAATACCACTTGAACCTCCTGTGATTAAGATTAGTTTATTATTCATAATAATTTTTCTATCGATCTTCTTGATCAATTATATGTTTAATGATTTCATTGAATACAATGGCAAGCATTATCCAGCGGAATTATAAGCCTCCTGAAGCCATTCTTTTAATTCGTTATCTACTTGATTAACTTCAGTCAATTGCACGCGATGCGTGCACATGGTTCCAAATGGTCCGGAATTACCCAATCTGCCGGTATTCGCTCTGTTTTTTAATTTCAAACCCAGATCAATCCTTGTTTTTGTCGCCGGTTTTATTAAAGCAAATTGTTTTTTCCTAATGATACTAACGCTTGTTTTTTTTGAAACAATTTTAACATCATCACCAAAACTCCTTACAACATTTAACAAGCTCTCATAGATTGGCAGTAAAATTTCTTTTCCCGAATATTGAATTTTAACAAGATCTTCCGCGCTTTCATTTTCCTCTTTGGATAAGGATACAATTGTATTGGCAAACCCATGGGTTACCTGATGCTCTTTTTTAAGATAATTTACTGCTTCCGAATGTTTCGAAAAACTCATTGTTTTTAGCAATGATTTCCATTCATCTAATGATTTACCTGTTTTTTCAAGCATGTTGCTGATCATTGTTTGGAGAGCTTTATCCATAATTCTTACTTTTATTCAGCGATGGACATTAATTCCTACCATTCCAAAAAATTAACATGAAGGTTAAATTTATACATTAAATTTTGTTTTACATACTTTAAAGGATAAGTATTAAGCTAACACAATTAAATTAAAGCTGTTTAAGCATCCAAATGTTGCAACTTGTATGCCCTGATTCACCTAAAGGGTTTTTAAGAGAAATAAAACCTTGTTTTTCGTACATGCTTATCGCTTTTGAAAAATGAGGTAAACTTTCAATATAAAGTTGAGAATATCCCAATTGCTTTGCAGCAGCGATACATCTTTCCAACAATATTTTCCCTATTCCCTTATTTCTAAGCTCTTTCGGAAGATAGAATTTAACCAGCTCTGCACAATGTTCAGGAAGTCCCAGAGTTGGGAATATTCCACAACAACCGAGTATATTTTCACTGTTTTCAGCAACATACAAAATTGATTTTTTATTTTGAAACAACTCGAACAATGCGTCTGTTGTCATATCTGAATAGACGGTTCCTTTTTTAGGCGCATCGTATTCCTCAAAAACGTCTCTGATCATTTTAGCTAAACCGAGGTTGTCTGATTCTTGAACTTGTCTGATCTTCATTGATTACATATTTATTTTTAGAGTGACCTGTCTCCAATTTAGGTCTATATTTTTTTAGGCTGATCCGTGATAAAATCCCCTCAAATAAATGAATGGTATTAAGATCGAATTTATTCATTGACGCGCCATGGCGGATTATGTCTGTTTTTTCCTCCATAAAACAGGATGAGTTGATTACCGTCCAGATCCTTTAACCTCGCTTCTCTCCACAACCAGCTTTGATCAGTTGGTAATTGTTCAAACTGAATTCCTTTTTCCACAAGCTCATCCACGTATTGATCAAGATGTTCACATTCGAAATAAACATAAACTCCATCACCAACCGGTAAATTTTCATTTAAATGAATCGAGAACGTTGCATCCCCGTCAGGGCACTCAAATCTGGCGTAATGTGGTAAAGCTTTAACAATTAATTTCAGTCCTAATTTTTCGTAAAAAGGGATAGATTTCTCCAAATCTAAGGATGGAACGGTTATTTGGTTTAAATTCATCTAAAAAAGTCTATTC
>JAAESS010000004.1 GCA_024229195.1 Flavobacteriales bacterium
ACCACAATCATTGCCACCGCTCCACCCTCCTCTGCGTAGCAGCACCATTATAACGTATTAATCAACCATATCACTGTAAAACTTTTCAAATTTTATATATAGCCCCGCATTTATCCGTTTGTAAATTTAGTCCTGAAGAAGCCCTGTATGCCAGGGCGAAATATTGACAATATTTATATCTATAAAATATTTAATCTATCTACGTTTCTTCTGTGTGTGTCGTTTTGCGTTGTTCCTGTCTCGCTATATTTTACTTACTTCGCCGCAAGCATCGAAAGGTCCGGCACAAAGCCTAGTATTGTGGACTTTCTTCGTTTAAATTTTGCTTTTTATGTCAGACGGCATGAAATTTCACTTGTTGATTTCATTCATTTCCTACAGGTAGCTTTACCACAATCAACCACATTAAAAATTCATGGATTTTGTATCGCTTTCAGATGTCATTTGGACAGCAAGGTGGAAAAATGTTTTTGACCAACTAGAGCATTTTTGACTAAAAATTCATCCAATCAGAACGCTGAAAAGACAATAGATTTCAAGGAT
>JAAESS010000005.1 GCA_024229195.1 Flavobacteriales bacterium
GATAATTTTGGTCAACTAAAAACTCTGAAGAAAAATCTCTCGGATAAAGATAATTTTCATAATAGTCCCAGTTCTTATCTTTTTTAATGTCAATATATGTTAGGGAAGGATTAAACTTTTTCTCTAATGATGCGGTCATCTCATCTCTTAACCCTATCGTATCCTTAACATAATAGACATCAAATGCCATACATTGATAGGTCAAAAATGCAACCAAACGTTTTGGGGTAATCTTGTCAATAGCAATAGCAATAGAATCAGAGAAGGCATATACATCATTTAAACTGTCATCTGCAGGGAATCCATTTTTTCTACATTTTTTAAATTTTGCACCCGCAACAACCAGATTTCTGTAATTGGGTTTATTCAAATCAAAATTGAGATCAAGAGATACAGCCATTACTCCTTTGTCTTTAATGATCACATATTCTATCCAATCCTCCTGAGCCAACATTTCTGAAGTACTACTCATAAAAAGAATTAAAAAAAGATTCGTTAAAAAGGCCTTAACAGTCAATGAAATATTCAAATTGTATAATTTTAATTATGATAATTATCATAGGGGAAAATCGAAATAAAAACGATATTTATATATCAGTTTAAAGTACTAAAATAATGAGAAAAATAATCATTTCCCTGATTTTTGTTTTTTGTACGACTCTCACCTTTTCTCAGGATAGACGGAACCAAAAAATTGAGCCCATTGGAGACTTTTTTGAAGTCACTATTTACTATGCTGACGGCAGTATTATGCAACATGGTTTTCTTACGAAAGATGATAAACTACACGGCTCTTGGGAAAGTTACTACGCAAATGGAAATAGAAAAGCTGTGGCTTTTTATGATTATGGTGACAAGGTTGGAACCTGGTATTATTGGTTTATGGATAAAAAAACCATGGTTGTATATAACAGGAATAAAATTGTTAAAGTAGAGGAGTTAAGTATTGAATAAACCGAATTCCATGATTATTGAGAAAAGCCTCTGATCAGTTCAACAAACACTGGATAGTGATCACTAAACCCTCCGGAGAATCGATTGTTATCAAAACTTCTCAATGGATACCCTTTATATTTTCCATGCTGTGAAATCAAGTATGAAGGATTATAAATACCTGCCCGTAAAAATGAAAAACTAGTCTGACTTTTTTCGCGACTTATTAAATTTTTCGAAAAAATAATCTGATCAAAGAGATTTAATCCATCACGGTATGCTAATGTATTCATGCCTTTTTTGTGCATTTTTTCCATGGGATTAAAAAAATTTGTTGAGCAATCTGTTTTGGAACAAGCAGACATAAGGAGTTCATTTTTTATACTTTTATCTGTTGGATCATCGTTGAAATCTCCAAGAATAAAAATGGTTGCATCGGGTTCAGTCATAAGAATATCGCTGACTTTATTCTTGACAACATAAGCAGCTTTCATCCTTTTTGGGTCACTTCTTGTTTTTCCTCCCCTACGAGAGGGCCAATGGTTTACAAAAATGTGGATGACTTGGTCATCTAAAATACCTTTCGCATAAAGTATATCTCTTGTATATATTCGTTCTCCTTTCTCATTCCAAAGTTTTAATTCAATAAATTCGAATTCAATTGGAGAATATGATGAGTTCTTATAGAGTAATGCAACATCAATACCTCGACGATCCGGAGAATCTTTGTGTATGATTTGATAGTTCTCCTGCACTAATTGTTCTTGATCAACCAAATCGTTGAGCACCCCAAAATTTTCGATTTCTGCCAAGCCAATTAAATCCGGCCCTTTTTTCTCAGCATTCATTCCTAATTCTGAGATCACTTTTGCCGTATTCCTAATTTTCCCCAAATAGTCTTGATATGAATAATGATTTTTACCTGATGGAGTATAAGCCTCATCTATTGTTTCAGAATCATCGATGGTATCAAAAAGGTTCTCAACATTGTAAAAACCAATTATCCTGAGGGAGTACTTTTCAGACTGACCAAAAGAAAAGAAAACACATAATTGCGTAATCAAATGGAAAATATAGAGGAACTGATAAGGCATATTTCTTAAAACTTTTGGTTCAATTTTATGAGTTAAATCGGGAGAAGTTAACAATCATACTCAAAGATTTTTGATTTGTTAACCTATTGTGGAAGATCACATCAAGAATGTATAGATCTCGAATTAGTCTTCTTTTATGGAATCAAAAGTTCTTTTAGTCATATTGGTTTACGCACTCAGCGGATATGTAACTTTGGCTCAGGTAAAAGTCATAGGAAGAGTTGTTGATCAGGTTTCTGGAAAGTATTTACATGGAGTTCGAATTGGTTTTGAAAAAAAGAGGCTTTCTGTATTCTCAGACGAAGGGGGATATTTCAGTATTGATAAAATTCGACAAAAATCTACAGTATTGATTTTTGAATTTAAGGGATATGAAAAATTAAGAATACCTGTTTCATCAAAATCAAATCTTAAACAACTCGATCTTGGATTATTAGAGATGTTTAGACATCAGGATATGGATACCAAGGCTGATTGGGCAACACTAAATTCAATTGAACTCGACGAGGATCAGTATGAGGTTCAAAATGTTACAGGTGTTTTAAATGCAGGAAAAGATCTTTTTTCAAGAACAGCAGCTTATGATTTCGGCTCAAATTTTTTTAGACCCAGATTTCTTGGAAGTGAGCATGGAATAGTAATGCTTAATGGCGTTACTTTAAATAAGATTGGCACGGGTCGTCCTGAGTGGAGTAATTGGGGAGGTTTAAATGATGCACTCAGACGGCAAGAACAATTTACCTATATGAAAAGTTCACCCTACAATTTGGGGGGATTATCTCTTGGAATGAATATGATTAGCAGGGCATCTAAACAGAAAGAAGGGATTAAATTTTCGATGGCTTTTTCTAATAAAAACTATCAGAGCAGGGTCATGTCGACCTATTCAAGTGGTGTTTTAAGGCATGGCTGGGCCTTTTTGATTTCCGGATCATTAAGGATGGGCGATGAGGGTTTTAGAGCTGGTACAAACTATAAAGGGTACTCTTTTTTGGCCTCTGTGGATAAACAAATAGGAAAAAAACATCATCTAAACGCGACACTAATTTATGCGTATAATGAAAAAGGGAAGTCAGCTCCAATGACTCAGGAAGTATATAAATTGAAAGGCATTTCGTACAATTCTTATTGGGGATATCATCAGAAACAAAAGCGTAACTCAAGAGAAAAAAGAGTACTTGAACCAATATTTCAATTGAATCATCAGTATCAGGTGAATGAAAACTTAAATATTCACAATCATTTCACATATCAGATTGGAACTAAGGCGACGAGCAGGCTAGATTATGGCGGAGCTAGGATTTTAAAAAACAGCAGCACTATTGTGGGTGGAGGCATGAATCCTGACCCATCCTATTATCAGAAACTGCCAAGTTATTTTTTAAAAGACTCTACTCGGCCTGATTATGGCCGAGCCTATTTAGCAGAAAGAGAATTTCGCGAGAACGGACAGATCAATTGGGAAGAACTGTACGCGGCAAATATGAATTCTCCATCTAAAAATAATGCGATATACGCTTTATATGATGATCGTCAAGATAGTGAGAGTTGGTCTCTAAATTCAGGATTTTCAAGTGCAATTAACAATATATTTTCATTGAATGGGTCGATAAACTTGTCGGGAAATTCTTCTCAAAGTTATGCTCATATGTTAGATCTTCTTGGAGCTGATGGATATCTGGATGTTGATCCCTTTGGCGAAAACAATTCAGAAGCACAAAATGATCTCCAGGATCCCAATAGAATAGTATATGACGGAGAGAAATTTCGTCATAACTATCAACTTCAGACCAGACAGATAGGAGCTTATTTGAATTTGAATTATGCTTCAAAAAAAACAGATACCTATGTGGGCGCTGAGTTTGAGTCTGTCAACTACAGACGAAACGGAATTTTTGAGAATGGGGCATATCCCGGAGCCTTGTCTCTGGGTAAAAGCAGGGGAGTCAGTTTCCAATCTTATGGCCTAAAAACAGGTCTGTCGCATAAATTTAATGGTAGACATATTTTTTTGATGAATGCCAACTACCTGAGAAAGGAACCAGTGTTAAATCATGTTTTTTCCAATGTTAGGATTAGTAATGAAATAGTTAAAGGACTGAAGCTAAATACTTATATCGGACTTGATCTAAAATACATCTGGAGACATACTCATTTTAATGCATCACTTTCCGGTTATTATTTGGTCCTTACTGACGAGTCAAAGATTGCGTTTTATTATGCAGATGGACTGACAGGACTCGATAAGGCAACCTCAAGTGCCTATGTTCAGGAGGTGCTCACCGGGATAGACAGACAAAATTCGGGAATTGAATTTAGTATAGAAGTGCCCTTATTAATGAATGTAAAACTGAAAGGAGTAGCCGCCATAGGTCAGTCAGTTTACGTTTCAAATCCTGAAGTTTACCTCAATTCAAATGCCTTTGAAGGCTCTCTGGATCTGGGAAAATCATACTTAAAGGGTTATTTCGCCACAGGAGGTCCGCAAAGTGCATACTCATTAGGGATAGAATATTCCAGTCCAGATTATTGGTGGCTTAGTGGGAGTTTTAACTTTTTTGATAAATCCTTTACGAGTGTGGCCCCGATTACCAGGACCAGAAATTTTTTTCTCGACACTGACGGGCTTCCTATTCATATACTTGATCCTTTTACAGCCCGGGAGTTGTTAAGACAGGAATCATTACCTGCTTATATCAATTTTAACTTGGTTGGAGGTAAGTCCTGGAAAATTAAGGACTGGTATTTAGGCTTGTTTGTCTCCTTAAATAATCTGTCAAATAATCTTTACAGGACCGGAGGTTACGAACAATCAAGAACAGCAAATTATCTGACATTGAAGGAAGATAAAACCAGGACAAAACCATTATTTGGTTCAAAATATTGGTTCGGTTTTGGGACCACATTTTTTACATCATTATACATCAGAATATGAGGTTTATCAATATTATAATATTGTTTTTTATCGTATTCATTTGTTGTTATGCTTGTATTGATCGATTTGAATTTGAAATTGAAGAACCAGTTAATTTTCAGCTGAATGAAGAAGCCACTTCAGATATTACAACAGTTATTAATGCTTTCAAGCAGTCAGATCAACAGATTTTTACTTTTGATGCTGAGCATGCTATTCTGGTTCAGGCCTATATTATATCCAGCGATGAGGCAGGAAATTTTTACAAGACCCTGATCATTCAAGATAGTCCCGAAAATCCCAAGTCCGGATTGGAAATTAAAATTGATTTGAGGTCATATTACAGCAAATATAATTTTGGAAGAAGAATATTGCTAAGACTGTCAGGATTGAGTATACAAGAGGATAATGGAAAATATGTAGTGGGATATTTATCAGGAAATGCTTTGGTAGATATTCCTGAGAGTTTACTTGATCATTTTATTTTGCGATTTTCTGAAACATCTCAAATTATGCCAAAATCAATCCGCTTAGAAGAGATTTCACAGAACTCGATCAACACGTATGTTGTAATTGAACAGGTACAGTTTTTAATGTCAGATATAGGGAAGTCATTTGCAGCTGAAGCTTATGATAAATATAACGGGCAGCGGCTAATTGAGCAATGTGATAATCTTGCAAAAAGCTACTTGTATACAAGTTCATATGCAGATTTTAGTACGAACTTATTGCCTGAAAGTAGTCTGTGTCTCACAGCCGTATTAACTGCTGACAGTTATTCAAAGGAGGTCATATTTGTCATGAATATTCCTGAGGATATTGAATTGTTGGATCAGCAACGATGTGATCCCATATTTTATGAATGCCCTGAAACCCCGTTAATCGATAAAAAACAGATTTTGTACTATGAGAATTTTGAAAGATTGGCAAGTACAAGGGATATTGAAAAAATAGGATGGCAGAATATCAATGTTAATTTTGGTAATGGAAGATTTAGAAAAAGAAGTAAAAAGGAAAATACGTTTGTACAAATCTCAGCCTATGATTCCAGGGAGTTCGTCATGGAAGTATGGCTTTTGAGCCCGGCAATTGACCTGGATCAATCTGTAAATGAATTTCTAACTTTTGATACAAGGGCCACTTTTGAAGAAGGGTCAGTTTTAACATGCTGGTTTAGTGAAGATTACAAAAACGATGTAAAAGATGCTACCTGGGAACAGTTAGATATAGAAATATCGGTTGGGTCGGGGGATGGAAGTAATGAACTGTTTCAAGATTCAGGTACTATTGTCCTAGATTGTATTGATGGAAATATTAGACTGGCGTTCCGTTACATGGGATCTGATCCGGGAATATCGACAACCTATGATTTGGATAACATATTGATATTGGGAGATAAAATTTTAGAATAAAGGATTATATTTTTTATCATGCAGCGCTTATCAAGCTCCCATATTTTCGAAGTAAACAAAAACTGGAAAATGATCACTATATCCTGCTTGATGATAATTTCCAGTAAAAGTTCTTTTGGGGGATCCTTTAAATCTTCCTGTTTTTTGAATCAGAAAGGGCTCGACAAAAATATGGGCTTTCAGATAGTTAAACCAACTTGTATTTTTCAGGTTTTTATTAAATAGAATCTGGTCAAACATGATCCATTTCCCTTTAAATCTTACAGAACCTTTTTTTTGCTTTTGAAAATCGGCCATCGGATTTATAAAACCATTTGACGACAATGCCTGCATACTTTCGCTGGACGGGTCATCGTTAAAGTCTCCCATGATAAGTATATTAGCCTCAATCTCGGTTTGATTTATTTTCTGAATGATTTTTTTCACTATGTCTGAAGCGGTAACTCGTTTAAAGTTGGTTTTAATTGTACCATCTGTTCGTGAAGGCCAATGATTCAGAATCAGATGAATTTTATTACCAAAAAGTTCACCGACGATATGAAGTATGTCTCTGGAATATTCTAATTCAGAATTTGTTTTAAGATCTAATGAGTATGGTTTGTATTGTAAAACCGTAAAATGTGGTGATTGATATAGAAGCGCCACATGAATGCCTCTTGGATCATTTGATTCATGAAAAACATATTTATAATCGAAATTTTTTAGAGAGTCTGATTTCAAGAGATCTTGAACACATTTTTCATTTTCAACCTCGCAGACTCCCAGTAATACTGGAGGTATGTCAGATCGGGATGTGCCTACTTTTGATATGGTTCGAGACAGATGATCGATTTTTTGATCATACTTCTCCTTATCCCATTTAAATTTTCCTGTTGGGGTGTAGTCTTTGTCAAGATTTGTCTCCTTATCGAAAGGATCAAAGAGGTTTTCTAGGTTGTAAAATCCGATTGAGAAGATGTTAGACATAAAATTTTAACAGGTATTGTCCAAAATAGGAAAAATCAATAAGATAAATATAAAAAGGATTGTAAATTTGCCATATGATTGAAAAAAGAGATTCTAAGATTGAAAATGTGGTTTTGGTGGGTATCATTACCAAGGAGCAGAATGAAGAAAAGTCAGAGGAATATCTTGATGAACTTGAATTCTTAACTTATACAGCTGGTGGAGAGGTAGTTAAAAGGTTTGTTCAAAGATTGGAATTTCCAAATCCCAAAACTTTTATTGGGTCAGGGAAATTGGATGAAGTAAAGAGTTTTATAGTAGATAAATCTGTCAAAACAGTCATTTTTGATGATGAGTTGAATCCGGCACAATTACGAAATATTGAAAAATTGCTTGATTGTAAGGTACTTGATCGCACGAATCTTATACTGGATATATTTGCCCAACGTGCGCAAACTTCTTATGCCAGAACCCAGGTGGAACTGGCCCAATGCCAATATTTACTGCCAAGGCTGACAAGAATGTGGACTCACCTTGAGCGTCAAAAAGGGGGTATCGGATTAAGAGGACCCGGAGAAACGGAGATTGAAACCGATAGGAGGATCATTCGGGATAAGATCTCCTTGCTCAAGAAAAAATTGAACAAGATTGATCGGCAGATGGCAGTGCAAAGAAAAAACCGGGGAAAAATGGTTAGGGTCGCCTTGATTGGTTATACAAATGTGGGTAAATCGACTTTGATGAATGTAATCAGTAAAAGTGAGGTCTTTGCCGAAAATAAACTTTTTGCAACGCTCGATACCACGGTAAGAAAAGTTGTTATCAGAAATATTCCTTTTTTACTTACCGATACTGTCGGTTTCATTAGAAAACTTCCCACACAACTTGTTGAATCTTTTAAATCAACTCTGGATGAGGTCAGAGAGGCGGATCTGTTGCTGCATGTAGTTGATATTTCTCATTCTAATTTTGAGGATCACATAGAGTCTGTCAATAAAATCATTAGTGAGATTACACCTGAGGGAGAAAGTTCAAACCAGCCAACCATTATGATATTTAATAAGATTGATGCTTATAAACATAAGGTTATCGCAGAAGATGATCTGATTACAGAGCGCTCAAAAGATCATTACACACTTGATGACTGGAAAAAGTCATGGTATGCTAAAATGGAAAATCAATGCGTATTTATTTCGGCATTAAATAAGGTCAATCTTGAAGAATTCAAAAAAAAGGTATTTGATGAGGTAAAAAAGATTCATATTACCAGGTTCCCGTATAATGATTTTTTATATCAGGAATATGAAGACTACAACTAATCGTCTTTTAAATCATCTTTATTATCGATAATTCCATGACGCTTTGCTCGAATCCTCCAAATTTTTCGGGCTAATACCTGCAGATCCTCATCTCCATCACTTTCATCAACAATCTCAAAACCAAGTAAGGTCTCAATGATATCCTCCTGAGAAACAACACCGCTTATTGAACCAAATTCATCAACAACTAATGCGATGTGTTCTTGTTTATCAATAAGTTGATCAAAAAGTACTTTGATAGGTGTATCTCTGCTTGTCACAAATATTTCTCTGGAAATACTTTTCAATTCTTGATCTCCTTTTCCATCTATGATGGATTCAAATAATTCATCTTTGAGAAAATAGCCTGAAATATCATCGCTAGTTTCTTTAAACATCGGAATTCTTGAAAATTTTAATTTGGGATTAAGGTCATAAAACTCTTTGATCTTCATTGTTTCCGGAGCCGTTTTTAAAACAGTTCTGGGAGTCATTATATCTTTGACCGCCATTTTTTTAAAATCAATCAGGTTCTTGATCACCAGACTTTCTGATTCCTGAAAAACCCCTTCCTCCCTTGCTATATCAGCCATGGCATGAAAATCTTCACGACTTACATTGGTATCATGTTTATTTTTACCGACGATTCTTGTCGTAAATTCAAGTAACCATAAAATGCCTGTATATTTGAGAGGAAACATCAGAAAAACGATTGCTTTTGTCGAAAAATTCGCAAGGTTTTTCCAGTAATTAGCCCCAATTGATTTTGGAATGATCTCTGACAATACCAAGATCAAAAACGTCATTATTGCGGAAACTATTCCAACAGAATTATTTCCGGATCCGAATGTCTTTTCGGCCTGTACACCAACCAATATAGCACCAACTGTATGCGCTACGGTATTGACCGTTAATATGGCGATCAATGGCTGGTCTATTTTTTCTTTCAGTTTCTTTAAAGTTCTAGCATATGCTTTTCCCTCATTAATTTTCACTGTCACATAAGTAGGGGTAACACTGAGTAAAACGGCCTCGAGGATAGAACATAAAAATGAAAAACAAATAGAAAGAAGTCCGTATACTATTAACAGGGTCATATATCTGGCTTTAGGCTAAAGTATAAAATTAATTTTTGACACTAGATTTTAGATCAAAAAATTTATAATCAGCCTTTTCAAAAAGAGAATCTCAGAAACGATTAGTCAAGTGTGATATTAAGACCAATCAACCAGTATGACTGAAGGTCGTTATCCACGTTGCCAAGCGTTACATCAGGATCAACATCTCGGTAATAGTTAAATGCTTCCTGCTTATTTTTCCTCAAACCAAAGTCAAAACCGACACCGAGAGATTTCCAGAATGTGTAACTAAAGGAATTAGTCCATGTATAATTGGAATAATCAGAACCCTCATAGCTCATAAAAACGGAAAGATTTGACTTCAAATTCAAACCACCAAATGATCTGGTATAATCAGCGACTACCTTAGCACCAAAGGATGAATCGTATTCTGCATCTCCGCTGCTAAACACGAAATTGTAGTTGGCAGGATGGATCACAACGGTCAGTTCAGGAAGTGGTGTCCAGGTACCACCAACACCTATATCAAGAAAACCAGGATCGTTGAAATTCTGGATCAGCGTTGAACGATATTCCATCAAAGCAGAAACTGCAAAGTTTTTGGCAACTTTATACCCATAAAGTGAACTCAGACTGAAAACATCTGTTGCAACCTCGTAAGCATCGCTATCTGTAGGATCATCTTCATCATCAAACTTTACCCATCCAATATTTATGTTTGTAGAATTTTTCCAAAAATATTTTTCTTCAATAAGATCTGCGTAAGCATTTAAGTTGATACCAAAATTACCAACGGAAGAATTAGGCGCATCTTTTGAATACCAATTGTTGAATCCTGAAATGCTACCACCGATTGTTCCGGTCGCTTTTATTCTCCAGCCTGGTAAGGCATCAATCTGTCCTTGAATGGCATCTGCTTTACCTTGTAAAACAGCTATAGAATCATTTTTTTCTTTTTGAAGGGCTTTGAGCTCCTCTTTTGTTTGTGATGTAACACTGTTAAGTCCGAAGACTACACAGATGATTAGTAGTAGTTTTTTCATGGGGAACGAAATTTTTTTAGTAGATGCAAAAATAACTAAAATAGACTATAAACAAAGCGTCTATTTTATCTTTTTGTATAATGGAACGCTAGAACAAGCCTCTCCGAACATTAGTGAGCTTACTACAGGGACCAATCTTTGACACATAAGCGCGTAAGCTGAGTCCGGAATCTGTTTATTTGAACACCCTTTTATAATGACAGGAACTCCTTTAAATTGATCCATTGGGATATCCATAATGATTTCTTGAAAAACCATATTTTCAAGAAGGTTGAGATCACCAATGATAAATTTTTTTGAAAAAGGAGCTAATTCCGTACTGATCAATAAATAAGCCCAGGAGGGTATAATGGCGTCAGTGGAACAAGTGACGGCAACATATTGATTGAGGTATTGTTTCCAATTATGTTGTTTTACTGAATCTCTGAATTCTTTTTCTTTTAGGATAAAACCTTCGTATAACCATGCGCTGATATCCAATAAAACTCTTTTCCCTTCTGGATAAAAATCCTCTAGATCCAGGGTCACAATTTTGCTGTTCGCAACTCTATTTACTATTTCTCCCGACATATCAAAAATAAAAGGTTATACTAATGCTGGTAATAAGCTCATAGAAAGCCCAACTCAAGTTTTGCTTCTTCACTCATCATATCCTGGGTCCAGGTGGGGTCAAAAGTAATCTCAACCTCTGCATTTCTCACTTCTTCTATGGAACGGATTTTTTCCTCTACTTCCATTGGAAGTGTTTCAGCAACAGGACAGTTGGGTGAAGTAAGCGTCATTAAGACCTTGACATCCATATCTTCATTTACAAATACGTCATAGATCAGTCCTAATTCGTAGATGTCAACCGGAATTTCAGGATCAAAGATGGTCTTGATCACTTCAACAATCTTTTCTCCAAGATCTTCCTTTATTTTATTATCCATGGCAATTCTTTAAAATCATTCTAAATAAGGGTAAAGATACGTCAATGAAACTTTACGACAAAATGTCCTAATCAAGCATTTTTCGATTTATGCGCCAATGCAAGTAGCTTGATTTGCTTGACCATAGACAGTAATCCATTGGCTCTGGTAGGCGATAAATGATCTTTTAATCCGATGGAATCGATAAAATATGGATCTGTACCCAGAATATTATCAGCAGTCTGATCATTGTACACTTTTAAAAGTAAAGAAATGATCCCTTTCGTCAGAATGGCGTCACTGTCAGCAGAGAAATGCATCTTTCCATCTTCATAATCTGCATGAAGCCATACTTTGGACTGGCAACCTCTGATGAGATTATCTTCAGATTTATTGACCTCCTCTATTTGAGGAAGGGATTTTCCGTTTTCTATGATAAATTCATATCGTTGCATCCAGTCATCAAATAGATCGAAGTCTTCGATAATTTCTTCTTGTATTTCTTTAATAGTCATATTTAAAACTTATTTTTGCAAAAATAAGTAATTTGTACTGATATGGGAAAACTTTTAATCGTAGGGACAGTCGCTTTTGATGCCATTGAAACTCCTTTTGGAAAGACTGATAAAATATTAGGAGGAGCCGGAACTTATATAGGACTTTCGGCCTCTCATTTTGGTGTTGAATCTGGCTTGATATCGGTAGTTGGAGGAGATTTCCCTGAAGAGTATTTACAAATGCTCAGAGATAAAAATGTTGATACATCCGGAGTAGAGATGATCAAAGAGGGAAAGACCTTCTTTTGGAGTGGAAAATATGATTACAATTTGGATACCAGGGACACACTTGTCACGGATCTTAATGTGCTGGCTGATTTTAATCCGGTGGTGTCTGAAAATTTCACAGATTGTGACTTTTTGATGTTGGGAAATTTGCACCCAGCAGTTCAGATGTCTGTGATCAAACAAATTCCTAAACGTCCTAAATTAGTTGTGCTCGATACCATGAATTTTTGGATGGACAACACCATGGATGAATTGTTGGAGGTCATCGGGAAAGTTGATGTGATTACGATAAATGACGAAGAAGCAAGACAACTTAGTGGAGAATATTCTTTGGTAAAAGCAGCGCAAAAGATCCATAAAATGGGACCTGAATATGTCGTGATCAAGAAAGGCGAAAATGGTGCATTGTTGTTTCATGATAGTGAAATCTTTTTTGCGCCGGCACTTCCATTGGAAGAAATATTTGATCCAACCGGGGCAGGAGACACTTTTGCAGGAGGGTTTATTGGATATTTGGCAAGTACGCATGATATTTCTTTTGACAATATGAAAAGAGCCGTAATTTACGGATCTAATCTAGCTTCTTTTTGTGTTGAAAGGTTTGGGACAGAAAGAATGCTGAATTTAGAACAGAAAGAAATTCAAAAAAGATTAAAACAATTCAAACAATTGACTCAGTTCGAAATAGAATTAACACAGTAACTTCTTATAAAAATGAGTGATGCTATAAAACATGAATGTGGAATTGCAATGGTTAGATTGCTAAAACCACTTCAGTATTATAAAGACAAATACGGTACCGTTTTTTATGGAATCAATAAGATGTACTTGTTGATGGAAAAGCAACACAATAGAGGTCAGGACGGGGCCGGATTTGCGAGTATTAAATTTGATGTAGACCCGGGAACCAGATATATAAGCAGGGTCAGGTCAAATGAGCAACAACCCATTCAGGATGTTTATGCCAAGATCAATTCTCGATTAAACGGAGTGATGAAGGAACATCCAGAAAAAGCAAATGACTTGGACTGGCAATTGACTCATATGCCCTATTTAGGGAATGTATACCTTGGTCATGTTCGTTACGGAACTTTCGGGAACAACAGTATTGAAAGCGTACACCCTTTTTTAAGACAAAATAACTGGAAACATAAAAACCTTATCGTTGCCGGGAATTTTAATATGACCAACTCCGGGGAATTATTGAAGGAGCTTATTGAACTGGGACAACATCCTAAGGAATATACGGACACCGTAACGGTCATGGAAAAAATAGGACATTTTTTGGATGATGAAGTATTGGATTTATATTATAAATTCAAGCAGGACGGAATCAGCAAAAAAGATGCCTCTCCTTTGATTGCTAAGGAATTAAATATTCAAAAAATATTAAAAAGAGCTTCTAAAAACTGGGACGGAGGCTATGCCATGGCTGGGATGATTGGGCATGGAGATGCTTTTGTACTTAGAGATCCTGCCGGGATCAGACCTGCATACTTTTATAAAGATGACGAAGTTGTAGTTGTAGCTTCAGAGAGACCTGTTATTCAAACCGTGTTTAATGTTGATATCGATCAAGTAAAAGAGATCAAGCGAGCACATGCCTTGATTATTAAAAAGGACGGAGAGGTAAGTATGGAAAAGGTTACAGACGAACTTCCTAAAAAATCTTGCTCATTCGAAAGAATTTATTTCTCTCGTGGAAGTGATGCTTCCATCTACCAGGAAAGAAAAATGTTAGGAAAATATATCTTTCCTAAGGTTTTAGAATCGATCAAAAACGATATTTCCAATTCAGTCTTTTCTTATATTCCTAATACCGCTGAAACTTCATTTTATGGCATGACAGAGGCTGCTGAAGAATATTTGAATGAGCACAAATTACAAACTATATTAAACGGGAATAAAAACATTTCGGCTAAAAAGCTGACAGAAATTTTATCTGAAAGACCAAGAATTGAAAAGATAGCGATAAAGGATGCCAAGTTAAGAACCTTTATTACTGATGATAACAGTAGAGATGACTTGGTGGCGCATGTATATGATGTGACTTACGGTGTTGTAAAACCATCGGATAATCTGGTGATTATCGATGATAGTATTGTAAGAGGGACCACTTTAAAAAAGAGTATTATTAAAATATTGGATAGACTAGGTCCAAAAAAGATCATAGTTGTTTCTTCTGCTCCACAGATCAGATATCCGGACTGTTATGGAATCGACATGGCTCGTATTGATGAGTTTATCGCGTTTAAGGCTACCTTGGAACTTCTTAAGGACACAGATCAATATCATATTATCGATGATGTATATCTTAAATGTAAGGCAAGTTTAAATGAAAGCAGTCCTGAAAATTATGTAAAGGAGATCTATGCTCCTTTTACACCGGAACAGATTTCTGATAAAATTGCAGAATTGTTAAAAACTGACACGATCAAGGCTGATGTAAAGATCATTTTTCAGTCTATTGAGAACCTGCATAAAGCCTGTCCGGATAATAAGGGAGATTGGTATTTTACAGGAGATTTTCCAACCCCAGGAGGCATAAAAGTAGTAAATAAAGCTTTTATGAATTTTTATGAGGGTAAAAAAGTACGCGCTTATTAAGACTAAAAATAAATTATGAAAGTATCGAAATCAATTTGTATTCAATTTACATTAGCTGTTTTATCTGTTATTGTTTTTGGTTGTAAATCTCAAAGTCTTGAAACTAGTGCACCATTCGATATTTATGAGAAAACTTATTTTTATTGGGTCGATAGTAAAAAGGGAACAGAAGGCACAACAATAAGACTTGCCGGTCGCACCCAATCATTGAATATTTCATTTTCGAAATTGTATTTTCAAAATCATGAATATACGATTGTTCCTCAATTTAATAGTCAGGGATTTATCATTGAAGGAACTTTTTCAAAATTCAGAAAAAAAGAGATGATTATGCATAGAGACCCTGCTGAAGAATTTGGAAATGAAATCCCACAAATAGAAAAAAAGATTCCCTTCGACCTAGAGAATGATGAAGCAATTTTACTTTATTCCATAAACGGTATGGAAGGATACCATAAAGTTAAAGGTATCAAGGAACTCGATAAAGTTTTGATGCCTTAATTAGACATTAAAACTGAGACCAACAGCCCCATGGTTTCCGAGCTCGGCGTATATACCTACTTTTTTTGTGACAAAGTATCGAAAGCCAACATAACCGGCTAAACCGATTTTTTCATTTGATACATAACCAAGTTCAGCTCCTGGGTAAATATCAAATTTACTGGGTAAGTCAAAAACAATTCCAAGATGGACGTGCGTTCTGGCATAGATGAAATAATCATTTTCTTCATTATCAAAATAGACTGTGCCTCCGGCACCAATAGAAAAGAGTTCACTTAGTCCATAATCGTAAGTAGCTTTAATACCATTTCCCAGGCCATAGGCTTCATATCCAATATTAAATTTTTTGTCACCTTTTCCGTCATAAGATTGTCCATTGACAGCGATAACACACATAAAAAAAGCAAGTACAAATAATAAATTTTTCATAGCAAAAGTTTAAAGGATTAAACTCCTAGTTAATAACGAAAATCAAGCTTGAATATTGTATTTTTTTATGTCAAAATTCCTGCTATTTAGCAATCATTAAATTAGAAGAAGCGGTCTGGTTTTAAGATGGGAAAAATACATGATTTGAAGGTTTTCATAGTCTTAAATTTTCATTCCGAAAACATGGGCCTGAATATACTATTCGACTGTAAGGGTATAATGGATTTGCGTCTAATAGAGGGTGTGAAGAGATTTTTAAATTCTAAAACCAACTGATAGCTAGATAGATATTTAAGATTTTATTAACAGTTGAAACTATTTTGAAAATTAAGTTGGCACGAAAATTGATTTCTTGTTATAGATTGTCTAAAGGTTTTATCTCCTCTCAAAATAACAAACTTTAACATTAGATTATGATAATTTGGAAAAAGAAGGAATTATTTTTGTAACCGAAGAAAGAATTAAATGGCGGTTGAGAAAAGTGATTTTCTTAGATAAGAAAAATACATCAAAAAGAAGCTAATGTTCTTGTTTGATTGATAACAAAGCGGTTAGAAAAGCGTTAGAAAATTTAAGAAGAATTTAGAAACGCAAGGAAGATATTTAAAATAAGGTTTGGTTAGTTGATTTTGGTTGATTTATTTCAACCAAACTTCGCCCCGAGAGATCGGGGCGATTTTTTTGGATTAAATTCACTGTTTAAAGATCAAATTTTATGCCTTGCGCCAATGGTAAATCAGCAGTATAATTAATCGTATTGGTTTGTCTTCTCATATAAACCTTCCAAGCATCTGAACCTGATTCACGGCCACCTCCGGTTTCTTTTTCTCCACCAAATGCACCACCTATCTCGGCTCCTGAAGTACCTATATTTACATTGGCTATTCCGCAGTCAGAACCTGATACTGATAAAAATAATTCAGCTTCTCGTAAATTATTAGTCATAATTGCCGAGCTAAGCCCCTGAACAACTCCATTTTGGATGTCAATTGCATTTTGAAGATCACCTGAATATTTCAGGAGGTATAGAATAGGGGCAAAAGTTTCATGCTGAACTATTTGAAAATTGTTTTGCGCTTCTGCAATGGCAGGCTTTACATAACATCCACTTTCAAATCCTTCACCATCAAGTTGACCACCGGGAAGTAAGAGTTTTCCGCCTTCTTCAATGACTCTTTCAAGTGCCTCTATGTACATCTTAACAGCCTCTTGGTCGATCAAAGGACCAACGTGGTTGTTTTCGTCTAAAGGATTTCCAATACGTAATTGAGCATAAGCTTCTACTAAGGCATTTTTTACCTTATCATAGATACTATCATGGATGATCAACCTTCTCGTTGAAGTACATCTTTGTCCGGCAGTTCCAACTGCACCAAATACAGCTCCTATAATTGTCATTTTAATATCAGCATCCGGACTAACGATAATCGCATTATTACCTCCCAATTCTAAAAGTGACTTTCCTAATCGTGCAGCCACTTTTTGCGCAACAATTTTTCCCATTCTGATAGAGCCTGTTGCTGAAACCAAAGGAATTCTTTTGTCTGTTGTAAGCATTTCACCAACTCGATAATCACCATTAATCAAACAAGATATGCCTTCAGGAAGATTATTGGCCTTCATAACCGAAGCCGCAATATGCTGGCATGCGATACCACAAAGTGGTGTTTTTTCACTTGGTTTCCAAACGCAAACATCACCACAAATCCATGCTAAAGCAGTATTCCATGCCCAAACAGCTACTGGAAAATTAAAGGCTGAAATGATTCCGACTATCCCTAAAGCGTGATATTGTTCATACATTCTATGACCTGGTCTTTCACTATGCATAGTTAGTCCGTGAAGTTGTCTTGATAATCCAACTGCAAAATCACAGATATCGATCATTTCCTGTACTTCTCCTAAACCTTCTTGTAAGCTTTTTCCCATTTCATAGGAAACAAGTTTACCAAGAGGTTCCTTGACCTCCCTTAGTTTTTCTCCAAATTGTCTTACAACCTCTCCTCTTTGAGGTGCAGGGATCGTTCTCCAATGCTTGAAAGCATCTGAGGCTGTGCTCATGACTCTTTCGTAATCCTCTGGAGAGGTAGTGCTTACTTTTGCAATTAATTTTCCGTCTACCGGAGAATATGAAGAGATTGAATCTCCATTGGCAAAAAATTCTGAACCTGTTGAACTTCCTTTATTGATATCCTCAATACCTAATTCTTTCAAAGCCTCTTTGATTCCAAAATCAGTAGCAACTATACCCATATTGTATATTTTGTTTTAATGTTCGTCTTATTAGTATGTGCCAGCATTGCACATTTGAATGTAAAATTAATAGGATTTAGCTTAAGAATTAAGGATTATTAAAAAAACTTTAAAAATAATTAGATCAAAATATGATATTCTTAAAAGCCTAAGAGAAAATTAAAGGAGAGAAAGGGAATTAAAACTTGTAGTTTAAGCCTGAATAAAGTCCAAAGTAGTAAGGTCTGAAATTTCCGGAATCACCAGAATAAGTGTTGAATTGATATTTAAACATTGGTGCAACGTTTAAGTACCAGCTTTTACTGATCTTATAATCAAGATCAACCCCAACATTTCCACTAAAATTGAAATCATTAAGGTTATTTGCATCACCTAGATCGGTAATATCACTGTCCGAAATAATAGAAACTGAATTATTAGATAAAATAAGTGTACTAAATCCACCAACAAGATTAAGTCCAATTTTCTTATCATAGAGACTGTATTTCATTTCAATAGGTAATTCATAATATTCTATTGACTGATTCAGATCGCCGCTTATACCTGATTTATTCAATTCAGACCCTGAATTAGAAGATCCACCTCGAATAGGAGTTAAAATAACACCAGACTTATCAGTATTCAAATTATTAAATGAATTCTTTGAAGAGGTTATCAATGCATTTACATTTTTCGTGTTGTATGCTAATTCAACCTTGTTCACACCAGATTGAATAAAAAACTTATTCGATACCTTATAATTGACCTTGACACCAAGAGATAGTGCATTGTCAGAAGTTTTGGTGTTATTGGCCAGAGACCCATCGATGGGTGATCCATTCTGTAACGAATTATAAAAAACAGGGGCCACAGTAGGGCCTACAGACCATTTTTTATCAATTGTACTGGTCTTGATATTTTTTACCGGAATGCTTTCCATTCTGGCTGTAATTGATTCGGATTCATCTAATTGCTGAACAAAATCACTTTTATCCACAATGTATTTATTTTCAATTGTAGAATATATGGATGCTATGTCATTGGTTGTGATGATCACTTTGTTATTTGGTTTTTTAACAAAGATTGATTTTTCTGTTTCTCTCGCTTCTTGTGTTGCTTGATCATTTTCAGCTAATTCCAATTCGGGCCTTAAGACGACCGGTGTTATTCGATTGTTTGGAGATTGATCGATCTCAGGCTTATTGGTTTCGCCAACCTGAGAATTTACTGGAATTACTTCATTGTTGTTAAAATAGAAAAGTCCGGCAGATAATATCACCGCTAGTATCATGGCAATACCACTCAGTTTTTTCCATAGGGCAATCGGGGGCGTTGAAACCTCGCCGTTAAGCTCACCTTCAATATTATTCCAGACTCTTTTGTTTGGATAAATTTCCAAATCCTTGAGATTTTCCTGAAAAACCCTATCTATGTTTTTTCTTTCTAACATTTCACTAATCTGTGAATTAAATCAATCCTGTATTTTGTTGTTGTTGACTTAATTCAACTTTTTCTTTTAATATCAATCTTGCTCTTGACAAGTTTGATTTTGACGTTCCTTCTGCTATATGAAGCATTCGAGCGATATCCTTGTGCGAAAAACCATCTAGTACGTAGAGGTTGAACACCATTCTATATCGTTCAGGTAATTCCTGAATTATTTTCAGTAAAAAATCAAGAGAAATTTCACTTTCGTTAATTTCTACTTCAACTTCCTCCGGATAATTTTCTTCAATAAGATTTAACACATTCTTTTGACGGTATGTCTGAAGTGCGGTATTAATCACAATTCTTTTCATCCACCCTTCAAAAGAACCTTTAAATTGAAACTGTTCAATTTTTTTAAAAATTGTAATAAAAGCCTCTTGTAAATTGTCTTCTGCTTCTTGCTGAGTTTTTGAATACTTCAAGCATATGGCAAAAAGCTTACCAGCGAATAAGTGGTAAATCTCTGACTGGGAGATTAAATCTCCATTTTTACATTTTTGTATGAGTCCTTTCAATCTCACTGGCTTTCTGATTACTTATATTTATTACCGGAACCTCAACTATCAAATAAATGGGTTCTCCATTATCGTCGTCTCCTTGCCAGAATCTAAAGATATAGGGACTTGCCTGCAGAGCATGTACTCGAAAGATAAGTTCCTGTTCTAAATCAATGGTTTCGCAATCATTACTATCAATGACCAGCGAAATCACTGCAACGTTTCTAGCATCTTCATCATATTCATAAAGAATATCACTGTTAGTATAACAGTCTTCGGGCAAATTATATTTTACTGTAATATCATATAATTGACCGTATTCAAATACTTCTGGCACCAAAGCTTCTTCAATGGGAAGCAATTCATAGTGATAGTCAATGCTGTCATCGTCTGAACATGATACCATCGTTAGAACCGCAAAAATTACGAAAAAAATCTTTCTAAAGCCCATATTTTAGCAGAAAAAGCAGTTATAGTTATACCTTAAGATACTTATTTGTGAATTGGTTGCGTAAAAAAGAGGTACTTTTGCTGAAAAATTAGCCTTATTTTACATGGATATTTTCAATATTTCAGATGTTCGGAAGTTTGAAGCCGAGGCCTTGAAAATATATAGGCACCAAGCCAAGAATAATAAAGTTTATAAGCAATTTCTGGATCTTATAAAGATTGACCCGCTTACCGTAAATAAAATAGAAAAAATTCCATTTCTTCCGGTTGAATTTTTCAAATCTCATCAAATTTTAAGTAATAAAGATCAAGTAGCGAGAACCTTTTCCAGTAGTGGCACCTCCGGATCTGTTCAAAGCCAACATTTTGTAACAGATCTTAAAATTTATGAAGAAAGTTTTAAGAGAGGATTTGAATATTTTTATGGCAACATAGAAGATTATACTGTCTTAGCTTTACTTCCTGGTTATTTGGAAAGAGAGGGTTCTTCTTTAATCTACATGGTAGATCAACTGATCAAAGACAGCAGATCAAAAGACAGCGGATTTTATCTTAATGAACTTGATCAGTTAAGCGAATTGCTCACAACCCTCGATTCCGGAGGGAATAAAGTACTTCTTATAGGGGTGACTTATGCCTTGCTTGATCTTATCGAAGATCACACATTCAAGCTGAATAATACAATCGTTATGGAAACGGGTGGGATGAAGGGTAAAAGAAAGGAACTTATTCGAAGTGAGTTACATAAAATTCTATCGGATGGTTTTGGTCTTGAGGATATTCACTCTGAATATGGAATGACCGAATTACTCTCTCAGGCCTACTCTAAAGGGGGAGGTATTTTTCAAAGCCCTCCATGGATGAAGATCATGATCCGAGATACCGAAGACCCTTTTCATCATCTTTCTTATGGCAGAACAGGTGGGATCAATATCATAGATTTAGCAAATATTAATTCATGTTCTTTTATTGCCACACAAGACTTAGGACGTAAAATAAGTGAAGAAAAATTTGAGATCCTTGGAAGATTTGATCATTCAGATATCAGAGGCTGCAATCTTATGGTGGTTTAATATTTATTTTCTATCCAATTCAGTAATTTTAAACTGAGCACATAAAAAAGATAACCGATCATTAAGCCCAGAATGGCTCCCATGGTTACATCTATAGGAAAGTGGACACCCAGATACATTCTGCTATATGAGAACAAAAGGGGCCATATAAAAAACAGGAGGGTGTATTTATAATATTTCTTCAGAGTGAGATGCATCAATAAAGTGACGGCCGTAGACGTAGTTGCATGACCCGACACAAAACTAAAGCTGGAATTATTTTTAAGGATTCTGATAACTTCGTTGATCGAAGGATCCCGATTGGGCCTGAGTCTCTCAAAATAATTTTTCAAGAATACTGTAAACTGGTCAGAAAATGTGACTAATAAAGCTGTAAGAAGAATTAAACCAAGACCTTTTTTCCAACCCAATGATTTAAAGATCAAATAAAAAAACAACAAGTATAGTGGAATCCAGCTAAGCTGATTGGTAATAACGAGCCAGAAACCGTCCCAGTTTTCTGTTCCCATTCCGTTGATAAAGATCAATAGATCCTTATCATACTGAATAATTTTCTCTAAAAAGTCCAACTTATAAGTTTCTTTTTATCGGTCCGGTGAGGTCATCGATATTATCCGTCACCTTCTTTTTGATATTCGCAACATCCTTTTGAATATCTTTTGTGAATTCTGTATCGATTCCTTGTTTTTTAACCCCGTCAGTAATTTCCTTTTTAACCTCGTTTGTGGCGTTTTTTAATTGTTGCATACCTTTTCCCAGCCCTCGCGCCAATTCGGGTAATTTATCGGCACCGAACAGCATCACGACGATTACAAGAATTATAAATATCTCTGCACCACTAATAAATAAAAACATATTCTTTCAATTACCCTACAAAGATAATATAATTACTCATTTGTGGGCAGCTTAGTCTTAATGGCTTTTATTGTTTTTAATCTTTATACCTCCAACTTGTAAGATCGGCACCCGGAGGAGCAGAAACAGAAATACGTTTCATAATTTTTGGAACATACATGGAATTATAGCGTAAACGGGAAATATGATTGGGATTTTCCTGATCTCCGTTCCAGCAATGCTCTGCCCTGTCACCGTAATCAACTTCTCCATCATAGTAAGGATCTGAGGTACTCTCTAAAAAAGATTCCATGGAATAAACAGCATTATTTAAATAGTAATTATCCATATCGCCGCAATAAATATGGATTTTTCCTTTCAATTTATCGCCCAATTTATCCCAATCTCTTTCGAGGATAAATCTCAGGTCATAATTTTCCTTCCAATACTCAGCGACTTCAGGATTGATATCACCGGTCCTTTTATCCCAAATTCTTTGTGGATACCCGTCTTCAGCCTGCGGAGAATAGGTAGCCTCCCAGATATCAAATTGCTGACCGGATCTTGATTTGTCACCCAAAACAAGCTCGAGATAATTATCTTGTTTGACAGTTGATGTGATCTGTCCAAGATAATCCCGGCGAGACGGAACTTCTAGTGTTTTAAAATCACTCTCGTAGTAATAGGCATTTTTATCTTCATAAATATTGGTCAGGCAATAGCTGCTAAAGTCTATCGGATCCGGGCATGCGGCAAAACATCCATTATATTCTTCGGGATATTTAACTTGGACAGCAAGTGCTTCCCATCCTCCGGTAGACCCTCCATATAGAAATCTTGACCAACCTTCACCTAGACCTTGGAACTCTTTTTCGATATAGGGAATAAGTTCATGGGTAATGGCATCACCATATGGCCCCTGACTTGCTGAATTAACAGCATAAGAATCGTCATAATAAGGAGTAGGATGTTGGATCTCAATAATCAGAAATCTCGGAAAATCCGGGTCATTCCATCGTTTGTAGAAATTATATGCTTCTTCTTGCTGCATGATATTATACCCCTCAACATTGAACCTGTCTGAGTAAACCGATTCTAAATTTTTATCAGGTGGCGTTGTTCGAAATCCGCCAAAGTCAGAAGGAAAATGGCCATGAAAGATCATGAGTGGATATCTTGCTTCAGGATGTTTATCAAAATTTTTAGGTAATAGGATATGCGCGCCAAGATAGATATCTCGTCCCCAAAAAGCTGATAATTTTTCTGATTTTAGTTTGATATGTTTGATCCATTTGGTATCCTCCGGCTCCTCAATTTCAGGAATAACCTGGTCCAAAGACAGCTCAAAATTGTCTAATCCATTTTTACCAATAATTATCTTGAATGGCTTACTGTAAAGATTGCCCGGAGAACGATTCCATTGCTGACCTTCTCCATTATCCATAGGTAGTTTAACTGTATGGCCAGAGGAGAGTTCAAAAGTTTCGTAGACATGTAATAGTGCCTGAACATAATAATCACCTTCTTTGAGCCCGCTGAGTTGTTCTACAGGGAAACCCAGAGCCTGATTGTCAAATCGAATTTTTTGTCCAGGAACATGATTCTCAACATTCGTCCCAAAGATCACCTGTGTATTTAAACCGCCATTGATCTGAAATCTGGGTTCTGTATCGTTATTCTTTGCAAAAATCAATAAAAGTCTTCCGTCAATACTTTTTTGCTCCTTGTTTTCAGGAACAAAAAGACTGATCTCCAAATTATTATGATTTGCATTTTGCTGACAAGATGAGATCAATAAAATAATAATTGCGGCTAGTGGTAAGTATAATTTCATGTTGATAATTTTGACATGAAGTTAAGCATAAAAAATTTTCGGAATGAACTGCTTACTTTTTAGTAAGCATCCTTTTGATTTCATTTAGTTTCATAAGGGCATCAATAGGAGTCAAATTATCAATATTTGTACCGAGGATCTCCTCTTTGATTTCTTCCAGTAAAGGATCATCTAGGTTGATAAAGCTGAGCTGAACTTCTTGTTGAGAAGCAGCTTTCATTTTTGCCTGAATATCTTCGGAGGCATGACTTTTCTCCAGTCTTGACATCATCTTATTTGCTCTGTGAAGCACAGGGCTCGGCATACCGGCAAGTTTGGCTACATGTATTCCAAAACTGTGCTTGCTTCCGCCCGGAACGAGTTTTCTGATAAAGATGACCTTATCTTTAAGCTCCTTTACTGATACGTTGAAATTTTTAATCCTTTCGAATGTTTCGCTCATATCATTGAGCTCATGGTAATGTGTGGCAAAAAGAGTTTTCGCCTTGGTGGGATGTTCATGTAAATATTCTGCAATGGCCCAGGCGATCGAAATACCGTCATAAGTGGATGTACCGCGACCAATTTCATCCAGTAAAATGAGGCTGCGCTCAGATAAATTATTGAGGATGTTAGCCGTTTCATTCATTTCGACCATAAAAGTTGATTCCCCCATAGAAATATTATCACTGGCGCCCACTCTTGTAAAGATCTTATCGACAAGACCCAGTCTTGCATTTTGAGCCGGAACATAAGAGCCAATTTGTGCCAATAATACGATAAGGGCAGTTTGTCTTAAAATAGCAGATTTACCACTCATATTTGGCCCGGTAATCATGATGATCTGCTGTTGATCCCGATTTAGAACAACGTCATTAGCGACGTACTGTTCTCCTACAGGTAGCTGATTTTCGATAACAGGATGCCTTCCGTTATTGATTTCAATAAGGGTCGAATCATCGATAACTGGCCTTACATAATTATGAACTATGGCGGTTTTTGCGAAGGATCCCAAACAGTCAAATTGCGCAATGATTTTTGCAGTTTTTTGAATCTTTTGGATATATGGAAGAATACTTTCAAGCAGCTCCTGGTATAAGCGAAGCTCAATGGCCGCAATCTTTTCCTGGGCACCAAGTATTTTCGATTCATACTCTTTAAGTTCCTCAGTGATATATCGTTCCGCTGAAACCAGCGTTTGCTTTCTGACCCAATCTTCAGGAACTTTATCCTTATGGGTATTTCTTACCTCAATATAATAGCCGAATACATTGTTAAAGGCAATTTTTAAACTCGAAATCTGTGTCCTTTCAATCTCGCGTTTCACAATATGATCGAGGTATTCTTTACCGGAATTCGAAATAGACCTTAAGTCATCTAATTCGTCGCTAATCCCTAATTTAATAGCATTTCCTTTACTTATTTGTACAGGAGCATTTTCTTCTAAAGTCTCGTTGATTTTTTTGATCAGATCCTCATTTGGATCTATTTCGTTTGCAATTGACATCAAGGCTTCATGTTCGCTTTCCAATGCTTTATCCTTGATAGGGATGATGGATTCAAGGGAGTTTTTTAACAAGACAACTTCACGTGGATTGATTTTTCCGGTTGCCACTTTTGAAATAAGTCTTTCAAGGTCACTGATCTGATTGATCTGATGATTTTGAAATTCGAGATAAGCGTCATTTTGGATTAGAAATCTGACAATTTCATGACGGTTATTGATGGCCGTTGCATTTTTAAGGGGCAGGGCCAACCATCTTTTAAGCATCCTGCCTCCCATTGGAGAAATCGTTTCGTCGATGATATCCAGCAGCGTCACCGCTCCTTGTGTATTGCCCTGATAGAGCTCAAGATTTCGAATGGTAAATCGATCCATCCACACATAATCATCTTCGATGAGTCTTTGGATATTCGATATATGTTCGAGTTTGTGATGTTGTGTTTCTGACAGGTAATGAAGGATAACACCTGAGGCTATAACCCCTTCATGTAGATCATCGATTCCATATCCCTTTAGGGAACGAACCTTAAAATGACTCCTTAGAATTTCATTAGAAGCATCTTGTTTAAAGATCCAGTCGTCGAGAAAAAATGAATAAAACTCCTTACCAAAATGCGAATGAAACTTAAGCTTATGATCTTTTTGAACCAAAACTTCACTCGGATTGAAATTTTGCAATAGCTTGTCGATATATTCGTGGTTGCCCTGTGATGTAATGAATTCTCCTGTGGAGACATCCAGAAATGAAATTCCTATAATTTTTTTTCCAAAATGAACTGCGGCTAAAAAATTATTGGTTTTAGATTGTAATACTTCATCGTTTAGAGCCACTCCGGGAGTCACAAGTTCTGTTACCCCTCGCTTCACGATTTTTTTTGTCATTTTAGGATCTTCCAGTTGGTCGCAAATTGCGACTCGAAGTCCTGCTTTTACTAATTTGGGCAGATAGGTGTTTAGAGAATGGTGCGGGAATCCAGCCAAAGCTGTTTCACTTTCAGATCCTGCCCCTCTTTTTGTAAGAATGATCCCTAAAATTTTTGCAGCGATCTTGGCATCTTCTCCAAAGGTCTCGTAAAAATCTCCGACTCGAAAAAGCAGCAAGGCATCAGGGTACTTTATTTTGATGTTGTTATACTGCAACATCAAAGGAGTCACTTTTTTCGCTTTAGCTTTAGTCAATTTTCAGGATTTTTTTATTTAGCTGACAGGATCTTATCGATACAAGTGTCAGGCAAACAAAGATATAATTTTAAGTAGAATATGGAAATGTGAGCCTGTCTAAATAATACGCATAAAACGTACTTTTAAACTTTCAATAATATCTTTTACTTTTTGGTCTTGTCAGAGCGTTGATCTATTCAATTTAGAGATGTAATCCACATTCGGTTTTTGGAGAATTGTTCCATCTGCCATGACGATCTTCACCTGGCATGGTGCAATGAAAGCATCCAATTGAAGAGTATCCCTTTGATTTAAGTGGATGAAAAGGTAAATGATGGTCAAGAATAAATTGGTCCCTTTGCGCGTAATCAATATCCAAAAGGGGATAAAATTTTAGGATTTGCTCTTTTTCTTCAAAAATATTCAAGCTACCTCTGTGATCACTTTGCCATTTCATTAATCCTGAAACCCATATTTTATAATCTTTTTTAATATGATCGAGAGGTTTGACTTTATTGATATGACAGCATCGGTTTGGACTATTTTTCCAAAGTTGCTTATCTTTTGTAAACTGATATTCAGCCGGATCTGCCTGTATACTGAGGACCTTAAGATCATATAGTTTGGTCAGATATTCTTTGTAAACCAGCGTTTCTTTAAAATGATAACCTGTATCAATAAAATAGATAATCTGATCTTTGTTAATATCTGAAAATACTTTTAATAAAAATGCAGAAGTGGCCGCAAAAGCAGAGGTGATCATGATATCTTTTTCATCAAAATCTTTATACAATTGTTCTACTCTCTGATAAACATCCAGAGGATCGTATATCTGATTAAGTTTTGCTAAATCAGTAATTTTCAAGCTGTCAATCATCATATGATTTTAAAAACAAAGCGCAAAAATACTAATATATTTGAGCTTTTAAAGGAATAGGATGTTAAAAATCTATAAACCCTAGCGGAGTTGTATGATAAATGTCATGTTTTGCGAAATTTAGAATAATTTTAAATAAAAAATCCTCCAAACAGTTTAAGGTAATATGGATTTTATAATTTCGCAATTCGAAAAGCCAAGATCATGCGGAAATTAAAGAACAGTGAGTTAAACAGGCTCAATGTAGAAGAGTTTAAGCAATCTGAGAAAATTCCTTTGATTGTTGTATTAGATAATATAAGAAGTCTCAATAATATTGGTTCAGTTTTTAGAACTTCCGATGCTTTTTTGATTGAAAAAATATATTTGTGCGGTATTACGGCCCAACCTCCCCACAAGGAAATTCACAAAACGGCCCTCGGAGCAACTGAGGCGGTAGACTGGGCCTACGCTCAAAATACTGAGGAGCTCGTGCGACAACTAAAAAGTGAGCATGTTCAAATTCTTTCTATTGAACAGGCAGAAAACAGTACCCCTTTGCAATCTTTTAGTCCTGTTGAAGATATTAAATACGCAGTGATCTTTGGGAATGAGGTAAAAGGGGTGTCTCAAGAGGTTGTCAATCAATCAGACCATTGTATCGAAATCCCTCAATTTGGGACCAAACACTCCCTGAATATTGCTGTTAGCTGCGGGATAGTTTTATGGGATATTTTTTCTAAAATGAAACTTAAATAGGAGCAGAAAAAATATTTTTTGAATTTGTTAGAACATATTTGTTCAAATTTTCTTGTTGAAGACCATAGGCAATTCAATCTGTTGAACCCAAATTTTGATATTTTTTTAACAGCTTTCATTTTAAAGTTTCCTATTTTCGCTTATTCAAGAATCATATAGGATAGCCAGCAAACATGACGGATAAAAAACAGCGAAGGTATGACCAGGCTTATTTGAAAATGGCATTGGAATGGTCAAAACTTTCGCACTGTAAAAGGAAACAGGTAGGAGCCTTGATCGTAAAGGATAAAATGATCATCTCTGACGGATATAATGGAACACCAACAGGATTTGATAATTGCTGTGAAGATGACGAAGGAAATACAAAATGGCATGTATTGCATGCAGAAGCTAATGCCATTCTAAAAGTTGCCTCATCTACCCAAGCTTGCCAGGGAGCAACACTTTACATTACATTATCACCATGCAAAGAATGCAGTAAACTGATTCATCAATCTGGTATCCGAAGAATGGTATATGCCAATGCATACAAGGATGATTCCGGAATCGAATTTTTAAGAAAAGCCAATATTGAAATTTTATATTTGCCCATAAATGAATAGAAAAACAAGAATATTTCTTCCATTGATCATTGCGGTTTCTATCGCATTGGGTATATTTTTTGGTACTTCACTGAATTATCAAAAGAAAACGATCACCTTTTTTGGGGGTACTCCACAAGAGAGGAAAATAAAAAGACTGATTGATTATATCCAATACGAATATGTTGATGAGGTTGATACGGATAGTTTATTGGACGGCACAATTAAAAACATGCTTGATAAACTAGATCCTCATTCAGTTTATATCACAGCAAATGAATTGGAAGGTGTTTCAGAAACCATGAATGGGAAATTTGTGGGTATTGGTATTCAATTTAGAATGTATAGGGATTCACTCACAGTGATCAAAGTACTTGATAATGGACCGAGTAAAAAGGCGGGTATTAAGGCTGGTGACCGAATTTTAGTGGCTGATAATGATACGCTTTATGGAAAATCAATAGGAAGCGACTATATCCTCAAAACGCTCAAAGGGAAACCCAATACCTCAGTTGACCTTTTGGTTTATAGAAAATCGGAGCAAAAAGAATTGCCCTTTACAATCGATAGAGGAGAAGTTCCTATTAGCAGCTTGGATGCCTATTATATGCTTAATGATGAATTGGGCTATATCAAGATCAATAAATTTGCTGCTACTACCTATGATGAATTCAAAGGAGCCATGGATGAACTCCTCGAAAGTGGCATGCAGAAACTAGTACTTGATCTTAGACATAATCCAGGAGGTTATTTGCAGGTAGCTACAAAAATTATAGATGAATTTCTGGAAGATGGGAAACTCATTGTATTTACCAAAAATAAGAAAGAACGAATAGACGAAACCTATGCAACCAGCAGAGGAGATTTTGAAGATGGCCATGTTTTCGTATTGATAAATGGCGCATCTGCTTCGGCAAGTGAGATCGTTGCCGGTGCGTTGCAGGATAATGATAAAGGAACTATTGTTGGAAGAAGATCATTTGGAAAAGGTCTCGTTCAACAAGAAATGCAGCTTGGTGACGGTTCGGCTGTGAGGTTAACCGTATCGAGATATTACACTCCTACCGGAAGATCTATCCAAAAACCCTATGAAAATAAACGTAACGGAGAATACTTTAATGATTTCCAAGAGCGATATCACGGTGGTGAATTGATGAATGTAGACAGTATCAAAGTAAATGACTCTCTTAAATTCGAAACTCCTAAAGGTAAAATTGTTTACGGAGGTGGTGGAATTATGCCGGATGTATTCGTTGCAATTGATACCACTATGCTCTTCCCTGATTTTCATTACCAAAAATCACGACAATTCGTCTTTCAATACTTCGATGAACATATCAATGAGTTCGATGGATGGAGTTTTGATAAATTTATGACAGACTTTGATTTGGATAGCCATATTTTTGATGAATATATGTCCGAAGTCCCAAGCGAATTCCAATATTTAACGACAGAAGAAAAGCAAAACTTTAGGTTATTTTTAAAAGCATTATTTGCACAGCAGGCCTTTGACACGAATGCCTATTATCAGATTGTTAATCAACAGGATATGATGCTCGATAAAGTGATAGAGTTGAATAATGAAGGGTATCCTCTCCAGCCATAATTAGATCACCTTAATCCTTTGGCTCGGAATCATGAACCATAGCCGTTTGACCACCATTCCAAAGTGTCAGGATGTCTGTGGCAACATGAGCTCCACTTCCTGCAGCAGTGGCGAACTGACTTCTCCAACCTGCTAAAACGCCTGAAACATATAAATTTTCTGAAACTTTGTGGTTCGTGTTTTTTAACTGAATACGTTGTTTACGAGCAGGCAGGTTTTTATGAGGTTCAATATATTGTTCCAAGCCTTTAATATTGAATAAATTGGAGGGCCCTACAGCGACTACCACAATTCGACTGCAAAAGCTACTTTTATTCGTCATGATTTCGAACCCTCCATCTATGGGTTGAACCGAAGTCACCTTTTCATTGGCAATCTGATGTACATGCGGATAGGTTTCAGTCAGTTGTTTTCTCCCATTTTCAAGTAATTCTTTACCTGTGGTCCCAGGGGCGATACCTAATACATTATTGAATAAGGCTCCGTTCAGGGCAGAAGATTTCTGGTGCATAAGGATGCCTATTTTTTTATCTATTGCGAAAGGCTTCTTTTTTGCTGAACCTAAAACCAGTGCTGCAGACATTCCTGCAACTCCTCCGCCAATAATCAGTACATCAAAATCCATCTTCTGTTAATTAATTAGTCCTTGAATGTTAGAGGCAAATAGCTTGACAGCGATAGCCAGTAGAATTACACCAAATATTTTTCTAACTACATTGATACCACCTTCACCAATGAGTCTTTCGATCTTTGCGGATGATTTTAAAACGATATAGACAAATATAATGTTGATGACAATAGCTATAATGATATTGACTGTATGAAATTCAGCTTTTAGCGATAATATGGTAGTCATCGTACCTGCACCTGCAATCAATGGAAACGCAAGAGGGACTACACTAGCTGTTTTAGGTGATTCTTCTTTATATAATTGTATTCCAAGGATCATTTCAATTGCCAGAAAGAAAATTACAAACGAACCTGCTACTGCAAATGAATAGACATCTATACCAATCAGGTTCAATATCTGTACCCCGACAAATAAAAACAAAATCATGATCAGCATGGCAACTATGGATGCCTTTTCTGATTGAATATGACCGACTTTCTGTCTCAGGTCGATAATAATTGGAATACTTCCAACAATATCGATCACAGCAAACAATACCATTGTTGCCGTTACAATTTCTTTAAAATTAAGTTCCATTGTATTAGTTTAATAATCTGCGCAAAGTTATAGAAATAGATTTAATACATTGATAGAAATATTATGGTCGTATATGAAGGTTTGATCTATGTAAATGTGAGCGGAAAAACTTGACAAAACAGTTGAGATTATTGATCTATTGTTAAAAAGAATGTATTTTTGCCCTTCATAATTTAAGGATCATGTTTCAACTTGATAAAACCATTGTTTCCGAAGAAATTCTTGAAAAGGAATTTGTTTGTAATCTGAATGCATGTAAAGGAGCTTGCTGTGTTGACGGTGATGCGGGGGCACCACTTGAACAAGAGGAACTGGTCATATTAGAAGAAATACTCCCGGTACTTAAGGGTTATTTGAGACCAGAAGGGCTTCAAGCCATCGAAGCACAAGGGCTTTATACGACCAACGAGCAAGGGGAACATGAGACAACTTTGGTCAAAGGAGAGGATTGTGCCTATGTGATCTACGATGAAAAAAATGTTGCTATGTGCGGAATTGAAGAGGCATATAATCAAGGAGAGATATCATTTAAAAAACCTATTTCCTGTCATTTATATCCTGTAAGAATTAAACAGTACAGTGAGTTTGCTGCCGTTAATTATGATAAATGGGAAATATGTGATGACGCTTGTAGTCTTGGAAGCGAACTTGGAGTTCCAGTTTACAAATTTGTCAAACAGGCACTTATTCGAAAATTTGGTGAGGATTGGTACTTTGAACTAGAAAAAGTCGCTGATCAAAGAAACAATTCCAATCTTAGCTAGTTGAAGCTCTTCAATTAGTCAACTTAGTATATATTTACTATATAATTTAATTCGATATGATTAATTTGTGGTAAATAAAGTTTTATATATTTTTATTCTTTTTCCCTATCTAATCTATGGTCAAACTATAGGTAAGGATTATGTGATTTCCGAAAACAAAAGAGCCTCTGAACTCAATCGCGAAGGAAAATTTTTACAAGCCAACAAAATTCTAGATAATCTTCTATTAAGCTTAGAGGACGAAAACAGTGAAGAGAAACTTTTTGCCGCAACTTATCAGATCAAAGCAAAAGTTGTTCAAAGTCTCGGAAATTACGAGGAATCAAGCAAGTTAGCCAGGCAATCACTTATGATAAGCCTGAAGGATCACGATAGTCTGAACATGGCAGACAATTATAATACCATTGGGGTCAATCATTATTTCGAAGCCGATTATGACAGCACGACTTATTATTATGAAAAATCTTTAGACATAAAAAGAAAAATAAAGACTGATCCATATGCCTTAGCGGTATCCACTTATAACCTGGCACTTGTTTATGATGATTTAGGTCAGACGGATAAAGCAATGGAATTTTATGAGCAGGCCGAAAAGTATCTTATAGAAAGTAAGCATAGCAAGAATTTCTTATCAGATGTATATGTAGGAATAGCCTTGATTCATTTTTATTCGGGAGATATTTCTAAAGCTGAACTATATGCAGAAAAGGCAATGGAGAATGGCTTGATATCCTATGGAGAATACAATCCAAACATGACTTTTGTCTACACCACGTATGCAAATATTCTTGAAGCGGATAAAAAATATGATGAGTCTATATCATTACTGGAAAAAAATTTAAAAATAAGGCGTTCTACCTATGGTGAATTTCACAGGTGGACTTGCGAAACATACTACGATCTCGCGAATGCCTATGTATTGGTAAAGAACTATGATAAAGCTGAGATGCATTACAAGAAGGCATTGGAAATTGGCAAAAAAATTAACAGCCGTCAATATTTGGCTAATGCAAGAAACTTTTTAGCGCAACTTTATATCGACCGAGGAATTCATTTAGATGAATCAGAAAGGTTACTTCAGGCCTCTCTTGCAACCAATCTTAATATCTATGGAGACAAAAGTGATCTTGTTGCTGAAAACTACCTTCATCTGGCAAAAGTGTATAAGCGTAAAGAGGAGGGATCACACTTTCATGAATATATTCAAAAGAGTCTTGATGCTGCCAATTATAATCAAAATGATCTGAATAGTGTAATTGGTCCTTTTCAAGTTTTGGATGCATTGATGCTTGTCAGTGAATGGTATAATGAAATCTATGAAAAGGAGAAATCTATTGAATATTTGATTGATAGATATGAACTTATAGACCAAAAGATGTCACTGATCAAACACACTCAGAATAACTTTTCATCTGACCGATCACGCATAAATTTTGCAAATAAATATCGAGAAGTTTTTGAAAAAGACCTCGGTCTTTGCTGGTTGCTTTATCATAAAACGCTGGAACAGAAATATCTTCAAAAAGCCTTTGAGCTATCTGAAACCAATCGAAACACTACTTTATTAACAGGGCTTCAGGGAATTGAATATAGATCTTATGGTGACATACCAAAAGACAAACTTGAGCTTGAAAATTCAACGAAAAAGGCATTGGAAAAAGTAAAAATGGATATCTTTTTTGAAAAGACTGCCAGTGAGCCCGATAAGGAATATTATAGATCTTTGTTAGACGATAGAATTTTATTGAGTAACAAACTGGACAGTATTTATAAGGATTTTTATAAGAATTATCCAAAATTTAAAATTATTGAATCAGCGAATGAATCAACAAGAATTGAAGATGTTCAAGCTCAATTAAATGAAGAGACACAATTAATCGCCTATTTTTTGGGAGAACAAAGTTTGTTTAGCTTCAATATTACTAAAGATACCGTAAGCTTGTTAAGAGCTGATATTTCTGATAAATTGATTAAAAGCACCAATGATTTTAAAAATCATTTATCAAAAAGAGAGGATATAAATGAATTAAGTTATGACCTGTATATGTATTTGTTAGGTCAGCAACTGAATCGAGAAAAAAAGAACCTCATCATTGTGGCCGATAATGTTTTGAATTATATTCCTTTTGAAATACTTAGGTCTTCAAATGGCTCGCTGCTTATAGAAAATTATAATGTTAGTTATAATGGTTCGGTGAGGATATATTTAGAGCTGAAAAAGGACTTTTTCAACTATGAAACACCCAATAATTGGGTGGGATTTGCACCTAAATACTTTAATGATGCAACATTGTCATCATCTATAGAAGAGGTTAATGAAATTGCTAAGCTGACTGATGGAGTAAAATTTATAGAAGGAGCAGCAAACAAGGAAAATTTCAGATTGCATAATAAAGAATTCTCTATTATACATTTAGCGATGCATGCTAAAATTGATAACGAAAACCCTCTCTATAACAGATTACTTTTTGATGATGAGGAACTTACCGCCTCTGAAATCTATACCTCAACTTCAAAAGCAAATTTAGCTGTATTAAGTGCTTGCAATACAGGTTTTGGTAAAATTGAAAAAGGGGAAGGGGTAATGAGTATGGCAAGAGCCTTTCACTATTCAGGAATACCCTCTGTTCTTATGAGTTTATGGAAGGTTCCGGATCAGGAGACTAAAATCATCATGACAGATTTTTATCGATACCTAAAAAAAGGGAAGAGTAAAAGTGAATCATTGAGAATGGCAAAGCTCAGTTATTTGGATAGAAACGACCATAATACTTTAGATCACCCTTATTATTGGTCAGGCTTTGTGATCAATGGAAATACTGATGCTATGGATTTGAATAGTGGAAATTCATCGATTCAATGGATCATCTTAAGCATTTTTTCACTTCTTTTACTGGGTTTTTTATACCAGAGATTTAAATAATCATTGGAGATAATTCAAAACTTCTTGAGCTTCTTGTTTTTTAAAATTTGAAGAAGGATTATTCTGAATGAGAGACAGTTTTTCAATCGCTTTTTCTGTTTCATTATTTTTCAGAAGGGCCAATGCTATATACCAATTTGCCTTTTCTATTAAGCTTATGGATCGATCATCTACATTCTTATTAGAGGCTACTTGATTCAATAAAGAAATCGCTTCATCCGGTTTATCTAAGGCTAAATAACATAAACCTTTATAGTACATGATATAATTCAGGTCAGGATTTTCTACTGAATTAAATAAATTAATGGCCTTATAAAAATCTTGTGATTCATAGGCAACAAAGGCAAGATACTCTATTGTTTTTGAGCTCTCTCCTCTGACAACAGGTTGAACAGTATTTCTATCGAATTGGAAATATGTTTTATAAATGGCTTCATTGGATGGATAATAGATACTTTTCACTCCCCATACTCCTAAAGCGGTGATCAGCAAAAAAGAAGCTGCGACCATCCACTTTTTTGGGATTCGCATGAAGCTAGAATTCAATTTTGCTTTATCCTCAATTTGAGAAAGTGTAGACTTTAATTCTTCTTGTTGGCTTCGCTTGATTACCTGTCTCAGGTCCTTTTGAAAAATAAATTCGTCTTTAAAATTTGAATCGTTTTGCAAAAGGTTATTAAAAAGTTTCTGTTCCTTGGGACCAAGAGAATCATTGAAATAGCGATCTATTAAATCATGATTTTTCATAATGCTTATTGACCAAATCTTTTAGTTGTTTGATACAACGTGATTTTTGGCTTTTTAAAACTTTTTTATTACTATAGTTTAAAATTGACCTGATTTCATCAAGGTTATAGCCCTGATAATAAAACAAATTTAAAATACTTTTACATCTATCACCTAATTGGTCATAGTATTTTTTTAATAGCTGTTGTTCCTTAGTTAAAACTGGTCCGTAAAGGTTAACATCAAAATCGATATCTTCTTCAACCAGATTAAAATCATTCGTTATGTGCAATTTTGATTTAACTCTAAAGTTATGAAATATTCTGTATTTACCAATCGCAAAAAGATAGGTTGAAATATTACTTTGTAAATTATCAATTCGACCATTGATAGCATTATCTCTGAGGATCAGAATGGAATCCTGATAAATATCGATTGCATCAGATTCATTTACATTATATTTTTTGGAAAAATTGATGAACCCCTCTCTATTATCAAGATATATTTTTTCTAGGGTTTTAGTGTCGCCCTGCTTTAATAAGTCTATGATATTTTTTGATTCTTGGAGATTCATATGTAACAAAGAAAGTAAAAAGTTTTTTAAGAAGCTCCAGAACCCTCAATGGATCGTATGGAACATTTGATTTAGGTCAAAATTATAACAGATTATTAATTATCTAACTTAAATCTCCCTGCTTATGGTAAGGATTATCCTTTAAAAATGTATTTATTTTGAATGTGATCAAAATGAAAGATCGCTTTCCTCAAAATAAGTGAAAGCTACAATAAGATGAGCTAAAACTAATTTAGCTTAATCAGCTTGAGATAAACCTTGAAAAGAATTTTATACGGAATATGGACAAGCATCGTTATGAATATTAATTATCTTCGAAGCGTCAAATGAATTATATGAAAAAGGTATTTGGTTTAAAAGGACATATTCAGCATTATGCCTGGGGAGGTCAGACATTTATTCCCAGATTACTGGGATTAGAGTCTAGCGCTAATCCATATGCAGAATATTGGTTGGGGGCACATGAAAATGCGCCTTCACTTGTGCAAACTGAAGATAGAGAGATTCCTTTGGATACTTTTTTGAATAGTGATATCAAATTATTTTTAGGAGAAGAGACCAATAAAAAGTTTGGTCTGTTGCCATTTCTTTTTAAAGTTCTCGATGTTCATCAAATGCTTTCGATTCAAGTACATCCCAGTAAGATTGAGGCAGAAAAAGGATTTAAAAAAGAAAATAAGTTAGGAATTCCTTTAAATGCACCAAACAGAAACTACAAGGATAAAAACCATAAACCGGAAATCATGGTTGCTTTGGGGGAATTTTGGTTATTGCACGGGTTTCTTCCCAAAAGGAAATTAATAAATACCTTAGAAAAGCACAAAGAATTTCAAGCTTTACTTCCTATATTTTTGAAGGATGGATATAAAGGACTATATCAATATGTGATGGAGTTGCCTCCTGTCGAGAGCGACAAGATACTCCAGCCATTAGTTGATAGGATACTTCCTTTATACAAAAAAAATAAACTCTTAAAGTCATCAGCTGATTATTGGGCAGCAAAGGCAGTTCTTGCTCATGACTCAACATCTATCGATAAAGGAGTTTTCTCGATTTATTTTTTTAATCTACTCAAGTTAGAAAAAGGAGAGGCAATTTTCCAGGACTCAGGAGTACCACATGCCTACCTCGAGGGACAGAATATGGAATTGATGGCGAATTCTGATAATGTGTTGAGAGGTGGTCTGACCCAAAAACATATTGACGTCCCTGAATTGATAAAGCATGTTGATTTTGAGGAAACTATTCCCCATATTTTTAATGGAACTTTAGTAGATAATGGTATTGAAAGGAAATACATATGCCCGGCTCCAGATTTTGAGTTGAGTGAAGTAATCATAAACCAAGAACATGCTTACAATGTCCAATCAACATCTGTTGAAATATATATTCTTATGGAAGGGGAAGCGGAGGTCATAGAAAAAAATACATCCCTTCAACTTAAAAAAGGAGAGAGTTTTCTAGCCTTGGCGGATGCTAAATTTCGAATTTCAACTTTGAGCGATGCGGTTTTTTACAAAGCGACCACTCCTCAATGATTTCGGCTTATTTGAGGTAGCTGAATTCTAATTTATCCAATCCCTTTTGCACATCTTCATTCTGCATAAACAGATTCCAAAGCAGACCTGTTCTGTGATTTTCGATCATGACAACTGTTGGCCCCTGATCAATTGCAAGATACCCTTTGGCAACCCATGTGCTTCCGGGTTTAAAAGCATCATAAAAACCGGCAGGCCCCAAGAGTTTGTTTTTGTTATCATAAAAATACCGTAGTGCTTTTAAAGATTCCTCTGGGGTATAAGGCATTGAAGACAGTGCTGCTGTTGGTGATACAATACCAAGATCATTTCCCGGTGCATGCGCTGAGTAGCCCATACTTCCGTCAGCATTTCTTGAGTAACTGGCAGTCAGACCCCAGCAAGATTCTCCATATTCAGGAAAATTTTTAGGATTATCAACGCAGTACTGATAATTTACTTTGGAATGGTTCTTATTGACGTCCCAATAATTTACAAATTCGTCCTGAAGTCCGTTAGGGTTTAATCCTAAATAGGAATAATGCGCCCAAAAAAGGGGACCACCATAAGTCCTTGCTCCGTTATGCTTAACAAGAAGTGGAATTCCATAAGTAATTTGATCACTTTTGATGCTGCCATCATTTGCCCAGCCTGAACTATAGGCTTCTTTACTGATCGAATGATCAACAGAGGCTGCTGCCATGATATAGGTAATCAGCACTTCATTATATCCTGAAAGTTTGAAATTGATCGAAAAGTCATAGTTCGGACTCCAATGCCAATACAACGCATCTTCACCTTGTGTATACCAATCCCATTCTACTCCTTTCCAAAGTTGATCTGCTTTTTGAGCGAGCTGTTTTTCAAGGTCAGTTCCATCTTTAAAATATTCCTTAACACAGATTAATCCCTGACATAAAAATGCCGTTTCTACCAGATCACCACCGTCATCTTTGTTTCCAAAAGGGATCACCTTACCCGTGTTTCCGTCTATCCAATGCGACCAGGCACCGTGAAAGCGATCAGCTGAGGCTAAAAAGGTCAAGATTTTATCCAATCTTTGAGCTCCTTCCGCTCTTGAAACAAAATTTCTGTCTATGCCGACAAGAATTGACATCAAACCAAAACCTGTTCCTCCAGAGGTTACAATATTGGCATCAAATGAAGGATTGTCTGGATGAAAACGCTCGCGTGCCGCACCTGAATTAGATTCTGCATAATCCCAGAAATATCGAAAAGTTTCTCTTTGAGTTAGATCGAGAAGTTCTTCGTCTATTATTTCTTCATCAGGAATATCTGGAATATCTGGTGGATCCTTAGGCTCATCTCCTCCGCATGACATCACTGTCCAAAGAGCAAAAATACCTATCAATAAAATTTTGCTAGATCTGTTACTTTTCATTTTTGTTTCCCTGCTAATCAAATTTGAATGCAAGATATAACAATCGAGAAATCTGAGTATTATTTTTTTATAAATTAGGATTTCGATGATTATGCCTTTTTTTCTCACGTTCATGGTTTTTTAAAAGGGAAATAGCGATGTCCATTATTTTTGTAAATTCACGCTGATTTCAAACAGTTGACCATTTTAAACAAGTAGCTTTACTGAAGTATTTTAATGTTATATAAACCAACAATGAGAAACCAATATTTCTTAATTATTTTCCTGAGTCTTCTTTTCATTTCTTGTGCAAAAGGACAAGATACTTACAACAGAAATAATGATGCCGATGTGAAGCACTACATTTTTAATTTATCTCTCAATGACGAAACAAATGAGATCACAGGAGAAGCAGAGATAAAAGTCGAATTTAAGAATGCTACCAACAACTTTAACCTTGATTTGATCGGGAAAAATGGAGTTTACGGTATGGAGCTTATCGAAGTTTTAGAAAATAATGAAAAAGCAAAATATACCTATGAAGATGATATAATCGTTATTTCTCCATCACTTGATGCAACATTAAAAAGTACTTATAAAGTTAGATACAGAGGAATCCCTGAAAGGGGATTGGTAATCGATACCACAAAGTACGGTCAACGTTCATTTTTTGGGGATAATTGGCCAAATTTAGCCAGGTATTGGCTCCCTACAGTTGATCATCCTTATGATAAGGCATCCATCGAATTTAGAATTACTGCTCCTGATGAATATGAGGTGGTGGCTACAGGGATTAAAAAAGAAGAAATTGATCTTGAAAATGGATATAAACGGACCAGTTACAGCGAGACAGCGCCCGTTGCTACCAAGGTTATAACCATAGGTGTTACAAACTTTGCTTTTAAGGATCTGGGAACTGTTGAGGATATTGAGGTAAGTGCTTGGGTTTATCCGGAGAATAGTGAGGAGGGATTTGATGATTTTCAGGAGGCCCCCAAAATTTTGAAATATTTTATTGACCAGATAGGCCCATATTCTTATTCTAAATTAGCCAATATGCAGGTAAAAACAGCATGGGGCGGTCTTGAGAATGCCGGAACGATTTCATACAACGAGAAGCTGGTAACGGGTAAAAAGAAAATACAGGGA
>JAAESS010000006.1 GCA_024229195.1 Flavobacteriales bacterium
CAAAGTAAAAGGCTGCTGATACCAAATATCTGCATTGCTCGAGTCAAATAAAGACGTTGACGTAGATTCTTTATTTGCCGTATTAAAATCTCATTTTGGCTTTTTTTATACTTGTCATGTAAGTTTCTGACCACAGCCGCATAAGCTAAAAATCGATTGGTATAAGCCAACATGATCAATGAAATTGCCGAAAAGAGCAGTGCAGGAGTTGTAAGGGTTAGTTGTTCCATTTATCAAATATAATCCAAACCATTTGAAATATATAATCTTCTCAAACAATAAGGTACTCTCATCGATTTAGAGGTGAGCCTCTTTTTCACATCCATTAAAATCTTTTCACATTCAAAAAGAAGATGAAAGTCAAGCGAATAAAATTCTTTTATTCTTTCTTGCTTTTGACTCAAGTCAATCATTGAACTGATTAGGATCAATGTAAGCAAGGAAGAAAAATCATAAATTTAAGTGTCAAAAGATAATATGTCTCGGATCACATCAAAGTTCATAAAATACAGCGGTCTCTTATTTGACCATAAAAGCTTGAATTATGGAAAACAATATATTAAACAAATCTGTAAGTGATTATGTGAATTCACTTGATAAAGTATTTGAAAAAAGAAAACAATGGAAAGATTTCACATTTCCCTTATTGCTAAAAACTCTAAATGAAATACAGGTCAATTTTGATATTGGATGGAAAGTACAACAACTCGATTGGTTGATGAACAATAGTGCCATCAATATTACTTTTAATACTTTTCCCACCACGTTGACCGAAAAACTGAATGGAACAAGCGATTTTGAATTCATAAAAGGGGCCGCCTTAGTTTTTTCCCAAAAGTACAACGGAGATATCTCCGTATTTGTTATCTATCCGGCAGATCTTGAGCCTATAGCTGAAGGAGATATCAATGAAATTGGAAGTTTCAATCCGAACGAGATCAATGAGAATTTTATCATCAATAAAGTCGCTTATTTTCTCGATAAAATTATTATCCAGGAAGAAAATGTTCAAAGACGAAAAGTAGGATTCTAATTTACCGTTTGGTATTTGTCATATGATCAGCAACCACTATGATATAATCAGCAATCGTTTCCTTTTCCTCATCCGTCATTTCTTCCCATTCTGATCCTGTTACGGTTGTTATTGATGCTATTTCCAATCCAGGCTGAATTTTATTGATCCACCAAATAATTCCCTGATCATAGTTTGAATGATAAGATCCTTCAAAATGAAATAAAAAATCACCTGATGAATAATTCTGAAGAGAAAAATGCGCCATGGTGGCATCTTTCGAAGCTTGAGCAGTTTGAATATTCAGCATGTTTGGAGGCACATGCCCTCCCATCATATCAGCCATCTCGGCATAGGCTTTTACCGTTGGATCAAAATATTTTTCTAAATCTGGACCGATCATAGCGAGCGCCTCAGGGCTTAATTCCTTTAAAGCAGCCATCCCTTTTTTATTGATCATGGAAGCATATCTTCTTGGAATATTGCTAGCAATAAATCGCAGGTTTTTTTCTTTGGCAAATTCCATTAAGGGTCTATAGTCGGTATTATAATTCCCCCATAATTGAGTGATTTCGGCAAGCATTTTATCTTCTTTATAAAAGCCTTTTAAATATTCATCAATCACCAATTGGTTTCCGTTTTCGAACATCTCAGCTCCAAAAAATAATTTCTCTCCCATGATTTCATAAAAGCTTTTACTCATCTCCAATTGTAACCAATGAGAAATTGGATTGGTATGATACTCTCCAAAAAAGACCATATCATTTTTGGCAAGATCCTGTATCATTTTATCGTATTTGGCTTTCTTACCATTATTTTTATACAATTCATAAGCGGGTTTATCTTGTGCCGAAGACACCCCCACAAAGAAAATCATCAATAAAAAAGTTAATTGTAAATGTTTCATCTATTTAATTTAAATTTTTAATCTCTTCCTATTAATTTTATTATGAAATATCTATTCAGTAGCAACAGGAAAACCCCTATCTCTCATTAATGCCTCTATTTTAGCATCTCTACCTCTAAACATTCTGTATGCATCGGCAGGATCAATCGAGTTTCTAGGTGCAAAAAGATACTTCACAAGTTTTTCTGCAACCTCTTTGTCATAAAAGCCATCTGGTGCCTCTGAAAAAGCCTCTGCGGCATCAGCGGTTAATACGTCAGCCCACATATAACCATAATAGGCGGTGGCATAACCTTCTCCTGAAAAAACATGACCAAAATGGGGTGTTCTGTGACGCATTGGCAATTCTTCTGGCATATTTAATTCTGCTAAAGTTTCTCGTTCAAATTTATCAACGTCGATATTCTCAGGGTCTGCCAAATGAAATTTCATATCCATAAGCGCAGATGCTAAATATTCTGTAGTAGAAAAACCTTGATTGAATGTTGAAGCTTTTTTAATTTTTGCAACCAACTCTTTCGGCATCGGCTGCCCAGTTTCATTGTGCACTAAAAATTCATCGATCACCTCATCAGTAGACAACCATCGCTCTAACAACTGAGACTGAAATTCTGTATAATCTCTCACTCCTCCGTTAAGAGTTGGATACTTCACATTTGATGAAAAGAAGTGAAGGGCATGACCAAATTCATGGAAAAAGGTGGTAGCATCATCCCAAGACACCAATAAGGCCTCTCCCGGTGCCGGTTTGATAAAGTTTGAATTATTAGAAGCCAATACATTTTTATCTCCATCAAAGGTGGTATGACTTCTGTATGTATTTGCCCAAGCTCCCGAACGTTTTCCTTGTCTTGCATAAGGATCTAAATACCAAAGGCCAATATTTTCACCTGTATCTTTGTCTGTCACTTCCCATACTTTTACATCTTCTTGAAATACGGGTACTGAACCTTCAGGTACAGGTGTAAAATTATAGTTGAATAAACGACCCGCTACATAGTGCATGGCATCAGTCAATTTATCTAACTGAAGATATTGTTTAACCTCATCAGAATCAAGATCATATTTGGCCTGTCTTACTTTCTCAGCATAAAAGCGATAATCCCATGGCTCTATCTTGATTTGATCTCCATTTTTATCGGCTACTGCCTGCATATCCTCAACCTCTTCGGCAACTCTGGCAATTGCGGCAGGCCAAACAGCCTCCATCAATCCCATTGCATTTTCTGGCGTTTTTGCCATTCTGTCTTGCAAGCGCCATTCTGCATAATTTTTATAGCCTAGTAATTCTACTCGTTCTCTACGTAATTTTAAAATCTCACTGATCAATTCCTTATTATCGTACTCATCACCATTATCGCCTCTTGAATAGTAATTGGTCCAAACTATTTTACGGATATCTCTTTCAGTTGAATAGGTTAAAAACGGATCCATTGACGATCTTGTGTTGGTAATTGCATATTTACCTTCTTGCCCCTTATCAGTTGCTATTTTAGCTGCAGATTTAACAAAACCTTCTGCCAGTCCTCCTAATTGATCCTTGCTTAAGTAAGTGATGTAATTTTCTTCATCATGAAGCACATTATTTGAAAACTTGGTATAAAGACCCGACAATTCCTTATTTATTGCGGCATATCTTTTCTTTTTGATACTATCTAGTTCTGCGCCATTCATCTCAAAACTTTTGTAAACAAGTTCGAGTACTCGCTGCTGATCATCATCATGCGGATGTACCTGTGAAGAGTCATATAATGCCTTGACCCTCTTAAATAATTTTTCGTTTTGTGTGATCTTTGATCTAAATTCTGAGAACATCGGTGCCAATTCTCTCTGAACCTCTCTAAACTCCGGTGAAGACATATTGCTGCTAAAGATACCGTAATAAGTAAATCCTCTGTCCAAGGCTTCACCTGAACGCTCCATTTCTACGATGGTATTTTCAAAAGTTGGAGCTTCCTTATTATCGGCTATAGCTTCTATTTCTTTTACATTCAATTCCATTCCTCTAATCATGGCACTCTTAACATCCTCTACTTTCATTTGATCAAAGGCCGGTATTCCTCCGTAAGGACCTGTCCATTGTTTTAACAACACATCGGATTCCATTGCTTTTTCTTCAGTTTTATTTTCTTGATTACATCCCATAAATGTCATTAACACAGCAACAGATAGGATGAGTGAGTTATTTTTGAATTGCTTTATCATTAAACAATTATTTAAATTAACACTATCGTTAAAAATCAAAGCAAGTTATTAAAAACTGTCTTAAAATCAAGTTAAAAAAGTATCGAAATCAGCTGATGATCTAAAACCAAAAATGTGTCAATTTTTGAAAACATAAAAGCAGGAAGTCCAAATATAGAAACTAACAGAAGTATTTTCACCAAAAATAATAATGATATATATCATTGATTTACAAGGAATAAAAGCCTATATTTGGATATAACAATACAAAAACTCTCTATATGAATGAAATTACTCTAAGCAACAGTACTCGGATACTGAAATTTCTTCAACAACTTAAACTTGATTTTAACGAGTACAGTATCTGGAACTATTCACGAAAAAAATTCCATTTTAGTGAAAACGACAGACCGTTAATAACTGACTCTCTTGAATTTCTTCAAGCCCAAGGTTTTATTGAACGTGTCAGAAGACAAGGTTATTTCAGACTTTCTTCAAAAGGTGAAAATTTTATGAGCTGGGATCTGGAAAAGATTCAAGACCCATTTGTGGAGGCTCCAAAACCTGAAGAAAAAAGCTGGAGAAATTGGTTGCAATTAAGCAAGACCTAAAAAAGCATTGTTTAATTAGTAAACAATAATTCTAATCCTGATTAAAAAGAGCTTATCGATTAAAGTGGATTGGCATTAAACGTATCCCCTTTTGCCAAATCTCCGCTTTCAAAACCCTTTTTAAACCACCTAATTCTTTGCTCTGAAGTTCCATGAGTAAAGGAATCAGGTACTACCCTGCCTGTGGCTTGTTTCTGCAAACGATCATCTCCTATCGCGAAAGCTGCATTTAAGGCTTCTTCTAAATCTCCCTCCTCCATCATTTGACTGATTTCCTGGGAATGATGCGCCCAAACTCCTGCAAGAAAATCTGCCTGTAATTCAAGTCGAACCGAATACCTGTTGTATTCTTTTTTACTTAATTCTCCTCTTAGGCGCTGAACTTTATCAGAGATACCTGTTATTTTTTGAATATGATGACCCACTTCATGAGCAATGACATAGGCTTGGGCAAAATCACCCGGAGCATTCAATTGACGTGCCATATCATCAAAAAAACTTAAATCGAGGTATAATTTTTCATCCCCAGGACAATAAAATGGTCCTGTAGAACTTGAGGCTGAACCACAGGCTGATCTCACAGAACCTGTAAAGAGAACCAGTGTAGGCTCTCGGTAATTGTCTAACAGACCATTCCATACATCCTCAGTATTTGCCAAAATTGTCTTGCTAAAATCGGCTAATTCATTTTCTTCAAAAGTTCCTTTGTAAGGTACTGAGGTCTGTGTTTGAGTTTCACCTCCTCCAAAAAAATTACCCAATAAACTTAAAGGGTTATTACCAGAAATAAAAGAAATAGCCAAGAAGACACCAACAAGGATCAACCCGGTTTTCGAGAATAGCAGCTTGATCAAGGGGCCCAATAGCATTGGGTTTAACCCACCAGATCTTCTTCCTGAACCTGATTGACCTCTTCTGTCTTCAACATTAGAACTTTGCCGTTTCCCTTTCCATTTCATAAGAATCCTATATTTGGTAAATAATTAGAAAGCTCAATTTAGTTATAATTGAGGAAATTGAAAAAAAAATCTATCATCCTGCTTTAGTTAAATTCCTAACTTGTCTCACGAAATTTAAAAAGTGAATTTATAATGACCCTTGATTTATCATTTGTCCGCTCACAATTTCCGGCCTTTTCGGAACCCACCTTAAAAGGATGGGCTTTTTTTGAAAATGCAGGAGGCTCTTATCCTTGTATCCAGGTCATCAATCGTCTGACAGACTTTTATATGAAAAATAAGATCCAAGTGAACTATCCTTATCCGGCCTCTATGCTGGCCGGAAAATTAATGGAAGCATCTTACAAAAGGATGGCTGATTACTTAAATGTTGATGAGTCCGAAATTCATTTTGGCCCGTCAACCACACAAAATATTTATGTGTTGGCAAATGCTATGAGGCCGATGTGGAAGGATGGTGATGAGATCATTGTTTCTTGCCAGGACCATGAGGCCAATGCCGGTGCCTGGAGAAATTTAGCCGATCGCGGTATTAAGATCATAGAATGGCACGTTAATCCAAAAACGGGATTATTGGAGCTCGACGAATTGGATAAATTATTTTCTGATCGAACCAAGATGGTCGCTTACCCTCATTGTTCAAATATCATTGGTCATATAAATCCAGTGAAAGAAATCAGCCAAAAAGCGCATCTCCATGGAGCAGTTTCAGTTGTTGATGGCGTGGGATATGCTCCTCATGGTTTCCCCGATTTAAAGGGTCTTGGTGCCGATATTTATCTTTTTTCATTATACAAAACATTTGGGCCTCATTTGGGGCTGATGTATGTCAATAAAGTCTTGATTGCTAAAATGGAAAATCAATCTCATTTTTTTAAAGAAGGGATTACCCGTAGCATGTTAACACCGGCAGGACCTGACCATGCGCAAATTGCAGCTGCTAGTGGTATATTAGATTATTTTGATTTGATTTACGATCATCATTTTAAAAATGAAACCACTCCTCATGAAAAAAACAGCGCATTAAATCACTTATTTCAGGCTCATGAAAAAGAGCTTTTAATACGCTTACTTGATTTTTTAAAGTCTCGTGATGACATCCAAATCGTTGGACCTGATAGCACTAAAGACAGGGCGCCGATTGTTTCAATTATTCCCCTTAAAAAAAATATTAAAAAAGTATATTCATCCTTAATCCACCAAAAGTTAATGCTGGGTCTGAGTAATTTTTATGCGGTTCGCCCACTTGTAGATATGGATATTCCGAGGCAACCAGGGGTTATTAGGATGTCCTTTTTGCATTATAGCAGCATGAAAGAAATTGACCAGTTGATAGATGCCCTAAAAGTTGCTTTATAAAGCATTAAACATCTTTATCAACTCATTTCTGCTGAATTTATGATCCTGTTTTACGATCTCTATTTATAATTTTCCGGCTTTGATTTGCTTGTCTGCATAATCAACAGCTCGGGCGGTCAGGGCCATATATGTAATACTCGGGTTTTGAGTTCCTGAACTTGTCATACAGGCACCATCCGTAACAAAAACATTCGGTACCTCATGCATTTGATTCCACTTATTCAATACACTGGTCTTTGGATCACGTCCCATACGAGCGGTACCCATTTCATGGATACAGGCACCTGGAGCAGTAACATCGTTATATGAACCAATATTTTCACATCCGGCAGCCTCGAGCATTTCAATGGCACATTGAACAGCATCCTGCCGCATTTTTATTTCATTATCTCTTAACTCAGCGTCAAAAGTAATGGTTGGCATTCCATACTTATCCTTCTTGTCAAAATTTAGAAACATTTTATTGTCGTGATTTGGTAATATTTCACCAAAAGCAGCTATACTTGCCCAATATGATCCTGGCTTAAAAATCTCATCTTTTAATTCTTCTCCATAAATATTGTCCGGATTATTCTTCTGACGATTGATTCCTCCCTGATAACCAAAACCACGCAAATAGTCTTTTCTTACTGTTTTTTCATCGATATTTCTGAATCTGGGAATATAAAAACCAACAGGTTTCCGACCTTTATAATAGGTGTCTTCGAGACCTGGCATTTTGCCCCATACCCCCATGCCGTAGTGATGGTCCATCACATTATGCCCTAACTCTCCGCTCGAATTTCCAAGACCATTAGGGAAACTCTCAGATCGACTATTGAGTAAAATAGCGGTTGTTCCAACCGTACTGGCATTACAAAATACTATCTGTGCAAAAAATTCAATTTCCTCTTTGGTTTCAGCATCAATGATTTTAACACCAGATGCTTTTTTTGACTCTTGATCATAAACAATTTCTGATACAATACTATGGGCTCTAATAGTTAAGTTTCCTGTTGCTTCTGCCACCGGTAAAGTTGCCGAAACACTACTAAAATAAGCACCAAAAGGGCAACCTCTCCAGCATCTGCCTCTGCTTTGGCATTGTCCCCTCAGCCCTTTATGAACCTCAGGATCATAAGCTGTAATGTTCGCTACCCTACCCGGTGTCACCACTCTTTCAGGATAAACTTTAGCGACCTCTTCTCTAAATTGCTGTTCTGCACAATTCAGCGGAAAAGGTGGTAAAAATTTCCCGTCAGGAACCTGTTTTAAACCTTCTTCTTGTCCGCTAACACCTACAAATGTCTCCACTTGATCATACCAGGGTTCAATATCTTTGTATCGAATGGGCCAATCGACACCCAATCCTTCTTTTTTATTAGCCTCAAAGTCTAAATCACTCCATCGATAACAATGTCTTCCCCACATGATAGACCTTCCACCTACATGGTGCCCGCGTATCCAGTCGAATCGTTTTACCTCATCATAAGAATAATCACTGTCTTTATTGATCCAGTGCTTATTGTCTTCATTTACCCACCAACCTAGTCTGTTCTGTTGATAAAAATCCTTTTCTTTCTCCTCGTGTGGAACCACATTTTGATTCGGCATTTCCCAGGGATCTTTATCAGCAGTAGGATATTCACCGTGTTTTACCATTCTTCCCCTCTCTAAAACCAAGGTCTTATATCCCTTTGAGCACAATTCCATTGCGGCATATCCTCCACTAATCCCAGACCCAATTACGATGGCATCAAAGGTGTTTTCTTTCAAATTCACTTTACTCATAAGGCCCATGCTTTTCCACCTACAGATTCTAAAGAAATACATGACTCATATTTTCCTGGAACTGGTAAGTAATTAAAATATTTAGTTGCTATTTCTTCTGTCGAAAGATAATATGCAACTGCTTGTTGTTTTAATTCTAAAAATGCCGATTTTGTCATCTGATCATTTTCTTCTGATGAAGACAAAACATTTTTAAGTTCCTCTAATTGGCTTTCAGATTCGCCATATTTTTTTAAAAAATCAAATGACACTGAAAAACTTTCTTTTTGTTCAGGGCTATAAACCATTCCCACCATAGAATCTAAAATTTGGTGAACTCCCACATCAACAGCCGACGGACTATCCGTTTTTGGAAGCATAAAGTTCAGCAAATTTTGAACTGAAGAAAAATCTTCTGAATTAAAAAACTTAGGGTTGTAATCCGAATCTTTAACAGGCTCAACTTTACTACAAGCTATTAACATTGAGCTTGTTAGCGGAACTGTCAAAGCAGCACCAGTCGCCATTGTTACAAGTTTAATCAAATCTCTTCTTTTCATAAATTAAGATGTTGTTTATAAAGTTTCAACTGTCCGCTCCTAAAACAAAAGCTCAGCCATTCTCAAATTTAAAAAAAATATTAAAGATATGTTCTCCCAAACACCATTTTCAAAAAAATACATTCGATTAAACTGATCAAATTGAAAACATCTTTAAAACAAAAAAAACCACAGTTTAGCTGTGGTTTTCTCGCTATCAAACAATTCTTTAATAGCTATTGTACATATACCCCATTAAAATCTATCTTCACCCTTTAGACGAATAATATAAGCGTCACTGTAACCCATTTCCTTTAATTGTTTCAGATAGGCTAAAGCTTCCGAACGTGCTTTGAAAATACCCGAATAATATCTGTTATACCCGTCATCATAAACATGGTTATACAAGCCGTTTAAATTATTGTACTTATCGGTCTCTGCATTGCCTTCAAAGGCACCTATTTGAACTGTGAATACTTCTTGATCACTATTAAAATTATAACTGGAATCCAAATTGTAGTCAGTTGTAACTTCGGAAACCTGATTGTTCACAACCAAACTTGTCTTTTCTTCCGAATCATTTGAATCAACCATGAACCCTAGAGCAACGGCCGTAGTTTTATTTGAATCAATTACATCCAATTCATTTTGATCCGTGTTCATATTCATGACAATTTCTAATGGCTCGGCATTCAAATCATTTACTGTTTCAACCGTCATTTCCTCAACTAAATATCCCTCTAGATAAGCTTTTAATGTTCCCACCGTATTACAAGATTGTGTAAAACTAAAAGTAGCGTCAATTTCATTTGACATAAAAGATGATAACTCCTGATTATTGTTGTCATATAATGTGATTTTCACATTAGAAAGTAATTCCTGAGTGTCACTGTTTCTAATGATACCTGAGATCTCTTGTTCACATTCAATATTTACCTGACTTGCATCGACAGATGCGTAAATTTCCTCTACCCCTTTATTTGCTATTTCTCTTGATGAAAAAGTATTTGAATCCACATTTTCAATTATTTCATAAGTGAATTCGCTTTGTTCAGCAGGAACGGATCCTTTTAACATAAAAGGAAGGGATATGGTGCTGTCAAATATCTGGCTTACAAAAATATTCAAGTCACCTTTTTTATTTTGTACATCTGATGAAAAATAGAGTATATTTTCCTCGTTTATAAAAGGTAAAATCTCACGTTCAGTACTATTAATTTTAGGACCTAAATTTAAAGGTACCCCATATGATCCGTCCTCATTTAGGTCAACGACAAAAATATCTGTTCGACCCAGTGACCCCGGACCGTCAGAAACAAAATAGAGCTTGGTTTCATCATGGTTTAAAAAAGGTTGTCCGGTAGAATAACGCGAGTTATTAAAAGGAAGCATTTCTAAATCCACCCACTCTCCGTTGTCATTCACTCTTGCCTTAAACAGTTGTAAATTAACCGCTCTTTTAGTCTCAACAACGCCTCCTTTTACAGATTTGACATTCCTAATTTTTCTATTGACACTAAAAAACACTGTTTTCCTGTCTTTAGAAAAGCTAACCATACCTTCACGGATCATCGAATTAGCATTTTCAGCCAGGAATTTTTTAGAAATAATTATTTTCTCTTCTGAAATATCTGAGTTGGGATGATTCCTTAAAGAATTATTAAATATATTCTCAGTCGATAAAAATGTATCATTATAAAATTTAGAATGAGTTTTTACATCATCTAAAAAAGCAATATCATTGTCGGAATTAGAACTTTTGATTTGATCATTTTTACTCAGTGATTCCTGAGCGAAAAGACCAACAGAAAGAAAGGCCAAGAAAAGAAGTGTGTATATTTTCATTAATTTTTATTGTTAGAGTCCGATCAGCCTGAAATAAACAAGCTAATGTGACCCCAAAATAAAACTTTACAAAGTATCATCCATTGATCCAACTGATAAGTTATCAAAATATTTATTAACGAAGAGTCATTATCTAAAGCCTTTTAAAGTATCCTTGTTTTGGAGCTACTTCAAATTCATATGACTCAATAGATTATAAGCAAAGGTCAGCATATTTTGGACTTCATCAGTTCGTGCAATATGAATGTATTTAAAGATCATCAAGGCCTCACCATTACATTCAATATGGTGAATCTCATTTTCTGCAAGAAATTGGAGTAAGTCATCTGTAAAAAATTCCCTAATAGCAGTTTCGTCTTCACCGCTCAATACGAATTTACTAGAGAAAGATGCATTTCTCTTAAAATTAATATCTCTATTGGCACCTGACAAAACTCTGACTCTGTTAAATATTTTATCAAAAAAGCCTTCTTTGTCGATAATAAACGTTGGAATTCGAGAGGGTAATCTTACCACCTGAACAGTCGTTTGATACACCTCTAAAGCCAACATAGCTCCCTCATCAAATACAATATCAGCAATTTCCCAGTTGGCGTTGTTTTCTTTATCCAGACCCTGGAGTGAGTTGCTCTTTCTTTCTATGGGACGAGAATCGAAAAAATGAAAGTTTCGAAAGTATGAGGTATTCCAGTCTACATCCCTTTCAAAAGACCAACCATTGGCAATTGCCATTTTTTGAAGTCGAATCTGGCGTTGTGTAATTCTCTTTTTAACCCGACCCGTTATTATTTTCAATGCCCTGTTATGACTTGTGGAAGCCACATGGTTATCCATCCCCACCAACCTAACATTTCCACCATTGTTATCATGCATTCTTTTAATCTCTATTAAATTTTCCATAATAGATAAATCCACGAGTCTTGATTGCGACAAATCAATCTTTATATTTGATCCTAAAGGAATATCTTCCAATAATTTATCCAATTGTAATGCGTAAAGAAAATTTGAAATTCCTTTTAATTTCACATCATAGGTACCATTATCAAGAAGCGTTACCTTCGATCCTGATTTATAGATCTTTTTGAAAAACCCAATGAACCCTACTTTAGCCAAAAGCATGTGTAGAATTAATGTGAATAAAATTCCTCCTATGATTCCATAGAGCAAATCGGAATACAAAGTGATGATCAAGGTTGTTGACAAGAAAAGTAACTGTTCTACCCCTTGATCATAGGCGCGTTTAAATACTTTTGGAGACGCCAGTTTAAATCCGGTATATACCAATATCGCAGCAAGTGCCGCCAAAGGAATACTTTTTAAAACAGGTGATAAAATAAGTACAAAAATGGCTAAATATATCCCATGATAAAGATTGGACCATTTTGTTTGAGCCCCGTTGTTGACATTTACCGTACTCCTAACTATTACATTGATAATTGGCAGACCACCCAAAGCTCCCGATACCATCGTACTCAAACCTACCCCTATTAAATCTTTATTCAAATTAGTTGTTCTTTTATAAGGGTCTAACTGATCTACTGCCCTTGCACTTGCCAGGGTAACAACAGAGGCAATGGTAGTAATCGAAAGCACTGTTACCCAGAACGGCCATGTGCCAACCATCGCAAAATCAGGATGAAGAAAACTATCCAGAAGATTATCAGGAATATCAATCAATAATTTTGGACCAACTTCATAGTTCATACCCAGAATTGAAATCGTATGTTGATTAAAGAAGTCAAAGGCAAAAACAATCGGTAATGACAGAATCAATACCCACATTGCGGCCGGTATCAATCGGATAAGTTTGTGATCTATTCGCTTGAAGTAAGCAAGAACCAGAACACCAACTAAAGAGATAGAAAAAACAAAGGGATTCGCCTCCGGTAATTTGATGAATGCATCCGCAAGTGCGCCAATGATCGTATCAGCTTCTGTAGAAGTTCCCAAAGCATAATGAATCTGTTTTGTGAAAATAATAACTCCTATTGCCGCCAAAATACCCTGCAAAACAGAAGACGGTAATAATCTTGCAAATCTTCCCAATTTCAACAGACCTAAAATGATCTGTATCCCTCCTGATACAACAATTGCGGCGAGCACATAATTTATATTACCATCAAGTGCTGCCAATCCGCCTAATATTGCGGCAATTAGCCCTGCTGCAGGACCATTTATTGTTAAATTACCTCCTCTAAAGAAAGTCGTAACCACACCACCAATAATTGCTGAAAGAATTCCGGCTATAGGTGCTACTTCAGAGGCAACTGCAATTCCTAAGGCTAAAGGCAGGGCAACCAGGGAAACACTAATGGCAGCAGACAGATCCTGACGCCAGTTTTCTTTTAATCCCTTTAATCCAGTTGCTGGAATTGAGTTGTGTGAATTCATAAATTTAATATGATTATAGAATATATTCCTGAAATACCGTTGCTAAAGTACTATATTCTTGAGCTGTTAAGATAAAAAATTAATGCAGATTAATTTTGGGAAAATAGACCTCTTTTATCTGTCGCCAGGTAACCAGGTGAATATTTTCCTTTTCAAGTAGTTCCCTGCACTTCAAACTAGTAAAATAATCATAGTCTTTCTGTCTCCAGGCGCTTCCCCAATCAGGATGATCTACGGTCATCCCTTTTAACTCATCATTGTCATAGGCTGTATGAATTAGAATAGTTGACAAACCCGGTTTTAAGCCTTTTATCGCATCAATATAATAATTGTCAAGGCCATTAGCGTATTGACCTGGCGAAATCATCAAGACATCTTCCAAAACAACTTTTACATCATATTTTTCAATAAGAGCCAGAGGAAATTGGTTGGTGATAAGCACTGGAAGCTTGTACACCTGTCCCATTTTTAAATAGATTTCAATCAGTTCTTGATTCTGAAACAAGCAACCCATATGGCTATCTAAATGAGTAGGGATTATACCCATTGAATAGGCCTGATCAATTTGTGCACGTAATTCTGCCTCTACTTCTTTTACATTTATTTCAGATTCACAGTTCGAATGAAAATAACCGTGTTTGTCTATCAAACTAGGTACTTGATCAATCGAGCTTACAGGACCCCATTTATAATTTTTCCATTCCGATGATAAAACTAAATGTAGTCCAAAATCATGCGTGTCGGCATGTGATACAGCATATTCTGCTACTTCCATTACCCAAGGGGTTGGCATCATGACGCTGGCTGAATTTACCGATCCTTTTTCTGTAGCCTGGAAAGAAGCCATATTTTCGGAATGAGCAACCCCCAGGTCATCTGCATGAATGATCAGCATTTTTGCATTGTCAGGTAAACCCAGTTTACTCGCTAAATTTTCTTGGGCTTTAACTATAAAGCCAGTCAAGAGTATCGCTGATACAAATACAATTTTACAAACTTTCCTCTGCAGCATACATTTTATTTTATGAGATTCAGATTAATCAGTGGTGTTATAGGAAATCAAATATAAGGTATTAATTCATGTTAAAGGATCAATCAATTTACCAGCAGTGATTATAAATTTTCTCCAAACGCATTGAATACTTTATTCTCAAATCAATCTCATGTACCCTAGAACCCATTGAAAAAAAATGGTAAAACTTTGATTTGTAAAAAATATTACAATTCAACAATTATTTGATCTTTTATATTAAAAACCCCCAATAATGAAAATTAATGAGGATTTTGAAACTAAACTTTTGGACTTTAATAATCCTAAATTAATCAAGAGTCATTATCCTTTTATAAATGATTCTTCGCTCAAAACCGTTGGGCATCAAGGAATCCATTTTAGTTTCATCAATAACATCATTCCAAGCTGCAGCATTAGGAGAATTATCCGAGGTTTCTGTAAATCGAAGATACTCAAGTGCATGATTTAGTTTATTGAATCCGTCAACCGTAAAAATCGTAAATCGGTCGAGATTCCCGGTTGGATAAATCACAGAGGACATACCCCAATAGGTCATATTATTTAAAATATTACTCACATTTGCTTCATGAATTGGTTTCCAGAGTGTTTTATTTTCTTGGATAAAGGCAGCAAGGTCAATTGGCTTGGCATAATTCACCAGAGCGTATTTATAACTACCTTCAACTCGATCTTCAGATTGAACAAAATAATCGAAGGTAAGGGTTGTAAAAGAACTGGTTTCAATATCCTCTTCTTTCACGTCACCCAGCGCATCCATATTATCAGACCATACCTTATCAAGATCCATTTTTTCAAGATTTTCAAAGGTGTACACAAAAACGTAGTTTGGAGTAGATTGATCGGCGTCGGTAGTTCCAACTTTTTTCCAAAGTGACCATGATGTCATTTGGCCTTTTTCGATAGCAGATTTTGCTACCTTGGACCAGTGTTTTGTTTCGCGTTCTAAAAATTTTGCGTCTTGGTCGGCAGGAACATGACGGTACTGCAAATAACTTATTTGCCCAACAATAGGACCTGCAAAAAGCATGGCGATTAAAATTAAATATAGTTTTTTCATGATAAAGGGTTGATTAAGATTATTAATTTCTCTTAAAGTTACATAATTTTTAATTGATTTCCGAAAAGTCTATTTAATTGATTTTTAATAATTTGTGAAATATACAAAAACAAGCCATAGAATTTGGTCTAGCAGCAAATTTCAGGAGTTTTAAAGGGAAATGTTAAAAAAAAGGTGAATTACTCCAGTACTGAATCAACTAGAGCTTATTGACTGTCGTTTTTTATTGATAATAGGTAAGTAAGGATACTCCTATTTATTGCAAACTACAGCCGTATGAAAAACATGTAGCCTTCCTTTATCTTTGCTCACAACAACTTGATAAACAAGATTATAAATACTTTCATCAAAGGGTTCTAAATCCTCACCTATGAGGAGGCCGGCTAAGACGGGCGTTGTATTGCTGTGACCCACAACTAATACATCCTCTTTGTTTTTTAATAATAATTTTGCAAAATCCGCTAGCTTAACAGGATCATAGTAGGTTAACTCTTTTTCTTTTTCATTAGCCACTGGTTGGGCCGTTTCTTTCGTACGAATGTATTCTGTACTGTATATGACGTCTAATTGAACGTTTTTAAGCAAATTGGCCAAACTCTCAGCTCTTTTCTCACCACAAGGGGTAAGTGGTGGGTCTTTAGGATTCTCTGCTGACAATTCTTTTTCAGCATGTCTGACCAAATAAATAGTAAATATTTTTTCAGATTCCTGAGCATACGTTCCATTTAAGAAAATCAATAGAAGGAAAAGACTTAGTATTAAGGTTTTGATTCTCATAAGATGAATTTGTCAATAGACAGAAAATATAGATAAAAATATAAATTGATTAATACTACTCATGAACCATTCAAGGGTCCTGCTTTATGTTTTTTTTTGATCCATTTCATGGTAAAATAGATAACACTAACAACCCCGATAAAAATAAGTGTTGAGATAACTTCTCCTTTGCTTAAACTGCTCAGCAACCAGATAATCGAACCAACTCCAATAATTGGAACAATCAATCCGCCAGGTACTTTAAATGCCTTTTTATCACTCTTTGGCTTTTTCAACCTTAATCTAATCATAGACAAAACAACTAATAGATAAATCAGCAATATGGCAGCACTAGCCAAAAGGGCTAATTGTTCAAAATTACCCAATATGGAAAAAATAAAGATCAATCCTGAAAAACAAAAGATTGACCAGTGTGGTGTTGCAAATTTTGAATGAACTTTACTCAGAAACTTAGGAAATAAACCATCGGCAGCACCTGCATATACAACACGAGGTGTATTTAAGATGTCAGTACTTACCGCACCATAACAAGAAATCGCAGCAGCAATTAGAAGAATAGCACCCCCAAAAGGACCTACAATGTTTTCTGCCACAGCTGCCAGTGGTGCATCACTTACAGCTCCCATTTCTGCGCCTAAAATACCCTGAGTCACGGTTTGCAGCAATAAATATAAAATCAACACAATGCCTCCTCCAAATAAAATCCCCATTGGAATCGTTCGTTGAGGTTTTTTAATTTCACCACTAACTCCAAGTGCAGTTTCAAAGCCTGCAAAAGCAAAAAATAAAACAAGCGTAGTGTTACTAAAGGTATTGATTGACGGTAAATGTTCCCAGTGCAGATTATCAGAATTAACAAGGTTTAAACCAAATATAATAATCCCTATTAAAGGTAATAATTTAATGATTGTGATGCCTTTTATAAATGCAACACCTTGCTTTGCGCCTCGGATATTTGTTATGATCAAAAATCCTATTAGCACAAAATATAATAATCCACGTATCCATGGATTTAAGAAAACCGGAAAGATGACTGCAAGAGAATCAGCTATAACATTCATCAAAGCGGCACTCCCTAAAATACTCCAGCCAAATACTGCGAGCCAGCTTACAATAAAGCCTGCATAATCTCCAAATACATTTTCAACATATGCATAACTCCCTCCAGAACTTGTAATTCGCGTACCAATTTCTGCATAGCAAAGCATAATAGTGGCCATCATCACACCGCAAATTAGATAGGCAAATATGCTGAATGCTCCCAGTTCTACACCAACAATTGCAGGTAAGGCAAAAATACCCGCCCCAACAGTTCCATTGATAATATTTGTTGACAAGCCGGTTACACCTACTACTCTTTTTAATCCTTCTTCTTTATTTGAATGGGACATGGTTATGTAAGTTTAGTCGGTAAGATAGTTGTAAAATATTTAACAAGAATAAATTAAAGAGTAGAAATATCCAATCACAAAAAGTTATAGGTAGGTGATATCAGCAAATAAATATAATTAATCATACTTCAGAACACTTTCTAATCGCTCTAATTTTCCATCAATACTATTTGGAATTTCAATACCCAATATTTCACACATCAGTGGATAAATATGGATGTTTTTTACCGATGGTGCAGTATATCCATTTTTAAATGCAGGACCATTCCCAAAAAATATTCCATGCATGTCTTTATTTATAGGATCAGAACCATGCACTCCAATATTTTGGATTGAATTCTTTTTTAAAGACTCAATGCGTCTCTGTGAACTAAAATAATATCCAAAATCTGGCAATATTTGAATTGCTCCCCAATCCTTGCTTTCAGGTTTATATTCAAAGCCAGGGGTATTTTCAGTTTTATAAACCTTAAAATTCTTTTCCTTCTGTTTTAACTCCTGAATTATTAAATCAATTTCAATACCCTCTTTGGGGTGAATATTTACAATAGCACCATTATTTATGGTTTTAAACAGGTTCTCATTTTCTATAGTTTCGATGGCTATCAAATTCGCTGTTGGAAGATTAGCCATACCATGATCAGAAACGATGATCGTATTTACAGGTAAACCAGTTTTTTCTATACCTTTAAAAAGTTCCCCTAAATTTGCGTCTAATTTTGATAAGGTTTTCTCTATTTCATGATCATTTTCTGGCCCAAATCTGTGTCCTGTATCATCCATATCAGAAAAATACATGGTAATCATATGTGGCCTTTCCTTTTCAGGCAAGTTTAACCAATCTATAACCTGTGCCACGCGAACCTCATTTTTAACACTCCCATCATATTTATAATGATAAGTAGGTTTAACACCCTGAATATTGGCTTCAGAGCCTACAAAAAAATAACTTGCAGTAACCATACCCGCTTTACCGGCTTGAATCCATATAGGTGTTCCTCCATAAAAACTGCCATCTTCAACCATTTCTCGGTTTCCAATTTTATAGGTCAATTCCTTATTATAACTGTAAAAAGAATTTCCAATGATACCGTGTTTATCAGGGTATAAGCCTGTTGCAATTGAGTAGTGATTTGGAAATGTTTTTGAAGGAAAGGAAGAGATCAAGGACTCTGCCTTTACACCACTCTCTATAAAATTGCTTAAATACGGTGGATCGTATTTTTCAACATAATCCCAGCGAAATCCGTCAAGAGAAATTAACAACAGATAGGGCTTTTTTAGTGATTCATTCGAATTAATACTTGGTAAAGCCGTTATTGTTTTTTCGCTCGACTTACATGATCCTACAGCTATAAATGTAATCGTTACGGCAAGCCCGTAAATAAAAATTCTTTTTAACATCCTATTCCTTTAAAATATGAATAACAGTGGTGTCCTAACCTGCTTTACCATCACCATCAATATCCTTTACCAAATGAGTTTCAAGGGCAATAAGTGTTTTTCTAAGAAGTACTTTTGTGCTGGTCAGCTCTTCTTCTAAAAGCTTTACACGTTCCTCTACGCTATTAGCTTTTTCCTTTTGTTTTTCTATTTCATCTTGTTGAACTAAATCCCAAAATATTCCCAAAATAAATTTGTTTTAATTAGACTCTATATCGATTCGTTTTTAGCAACTTGCAAACTGTTTAAGATGATGATCAAGATGCTTATAAATAATTCTTCCCCATTCTTTGCGATTCAATTCTCCAAAAAAAGGATGCGTCTTCAGCTTTGTTTCCTCTCTTACCTTTACCAGGTAGTTGAGTAGTATTGTTTTTTTATCCTCTATATCAGTAAAAGTAAAAGACGACAATTCTGTATTCATTTCATCAGGAGTTCCAACATTTTTTGGCCAGGGAATGGTTGAGAACAAAACCCATTTACCCAACTTTGATCTCATAAAAGATGGACCTTGCTGTTCAGCTGAAATTTCTCCCAATGCAAGTTTCAATTGAGTTACACAATGAATTAGCATTTGCTCCAAATTCATATGACCCCAAAGTCGTTCATTTACATCTGAAAGTTCCTTTATCCTACTTCTAATTTCTTCATAGTCAGATTCAATAAAAATATTTTTCATGCTTTATAAAGGCTTCACTGATATGATAGTAAAATTTACCGAGCTAACTGTATAATCTCTGTAATAGTTACATAACTCTGCATCTAAGTTACTAAAAGAATGTTTGCAACAGTATATTCTTTCAAATTAGTTCTTATTCTTTTCAAGTCAATGTAATCGGGTCAAACCAAAAAAAATGTATTGGAGCAAAATGATACTCTAAATTTAGATTTAATCACTCAATAAATCATTAATAACTATCTTAATAAAAATAAGTGTCAGGTAATCAGTGGGGTTAATAAATTATTAAGTTTTAAAAATATTAATCCGAATTCAAATTCTGCTTTGACTTCAATAAAAAAAGATCGATGAAAAGATTTATGACTATAATTTTTGCAGTTTTTCCTTTAGGAATTTTTGCCTAGAGTACACAAAATGTTTATACGAAAACAGATAACATTTTGAATACTTCTTACGCTGATGCAAGCAACACTTTTTCCGATGAAAAAGAGGAGAGTTTAGAAACTCCTGTATTAAACGTATTTGAGCAAGACAACTCGACCGATGACATGTTTATTGTTACAGATATGTTACTGGCTGGCCCTGAGTCAACTGGTAAAACAGATATTCTTTCGATCGATCTTCTTGAAGACGGAACTTATGGAAAACCAGAGAATCTGGGTTCAAAAATCAATACTGAAGAACGAGAAGTATTCCCATATGTTGACGACAGCAGCATGCTTTATTTTGCATCTGATATTGAATCTAAAGGTGACGAACTTAATGTTTTCGCTGCCAAAGTAATGGATAATGAAGTTTCTACACCGATTAAACTGGATGTGCAAGCCAATGCATCCAAGGATGATTATGCAACGGCCTATAAAGCTATCGAGATTGAAGCAATGAAAATCGCTGAAAAAGAGGCTGAGCTCAGAGACTATAAAATTCTTCTCGAAGGAGAAAATTTAGCCGAAATTGAGCGTATTGAAAAAACCTACTCAGAATTCTTGAGAGGTGATGCCTAAGATTTTAGCGAAAACAATGTAGTTTATTCTGTGCAAATTGGAGCATTCCTTCAAAATGTAAAAACAGGTACTTACAACGATTCGTCAGGTTTGTTCAACCATAGATATGATGACGGATATAACCGTTTTTATTCAGGAGTATTCGAATCTTATGAGGAGGCGCAAAATCATATGAAACAAATGAAAAAAGATGGCTACGGCGATGCTTTTGTTATCGGACTTGAGGGAGAAAAAAGATTTTTACCTGAATAAAAGAAATTCTTAAAACACATTTTTAATCATATTTTTTTCTGACCTAGACGCTTTTTTTAGCGTCTGGGTCCGAACTTTCTGATGATATAAAACAGATTAGAACTTGAACGTTAGCCGAAAAACTCTCACAGTGGTTTGTTATTTGATGACTATCTTATTTTAAATCGAAGAGATAAAATCAGAAGGCCAGTTTAATTCCTTCTGTAACCATTCCTGTACCAATTATTGCGAGTATCAATCCCATTAGTTTACCAACCACAGCAATCAAATTATTACCTATTTTTTTTACAATTAAGTCACTTAAAGAAAAAGCCAAATAGGTCAGAAAAATCATCAACGCAAAAATAGCAATAACAATAACGATATGCACAAAGCCTGCATCAGTAACATTGTTCATTGCTGTTACTATTGTTCCGGGTCCGGCAAGAATTGGTATGGCCAAAGGAGAAATCGCTATACTATTTTCGTCTTGTGCACCGGTACTATGCATTTTAGATTTTTGAGACATCAGCATTTGAAATCCGATATAAAAAATAAGTATACCACCGGTGATCTTAAAGGCAGGAATAGTAATACCAAATAATTCAAAAATATACTTCCCGGCTATAATAAAAGAAACCACAATTATAAATGCAGTTACCGAAGCGGTTTTAGCAATATTTTTTTTAGTTTCTTTATTCTCGCCCTCCGTAAGTCCTAAAAAAATAGGGGTATTCGCTATTGGATTCATAATTGCAAAAAATCCCATAAAGACAGTTAATGCGTAGGTAAATAAATTTTCCATTTTTGTAAAGTTTCTTATTGTTTAGTTATTAGTTGAGGTTTTTTTTAATCCTCTTTACGATTAGCATAGTATATAAAATATTAACTTGAAGTTACTTCATCGAAAACTTCATTTCCTTTTCTGTTTTCCATACAATTTGAAGTAGTACCAAGAGGCGGTCATTCCAATAAAGGAAAATACAGCCAACATCAAAAAAACATGTTGATGTCCCTTTTCTCCCGGTGAATTATCCAAAAGATAGCCCATTGCTGGTCCTGCAAAGATATCAGGAGTATATCCGACAAGGGAAATAATCCCTACTGCTGTTCCCGTCAGGGCCAAAGGAATTTGACCACTATCCATCACGGCAAAATATAAAGAACGTGCCGCATATACCCCGGTTGCGACAATTAAAATCGATATAAAAAACAAAACTATCGTCGAGTCTGAAATAATACCTGTTGCAAACAATAATGCTCCAATAAATGAAATTATAAAACTCAGTACCAACCATAAAGTGATTTGTGAACGATCTGATATGACACCAATTAGAATGCCAATGAAAGGACGAATAAACAGTAAAAAGGTACCCACTTGAGCTGATTTCACCTGGTCATAAAGCATTACGTCCTGAGCATATAAAGAAAAAACATCTGTGATTTTATAGCCAACATATGCACATAAAATAATGATCATTAATAACCATACAGAAGGCAGACGCAATACTTCTTTTATTTGTGGAATCGTAATTTTATCTATGATGATATCCTTTTCTGAATTATAATCTATTTTCATAAACAACCAAACCATCAGACCTACAAGAGCAATGACGGCTGTGGAGATGAGAATCACATACTTAAATGCTACCCTGCTTTCTGAGACGGTAACTTCAGAAATTTCAGAAGAAATAAATAATGAAAATGTGAGTACACCCATGGTTCCAAACAAGGCTCCAACTAAGCCTCTACCCCCATCTAAAAATCCAAAGGCTTTACCTTGAGAACTGGAACCACCCCAAACCCGTGTTGCCTTGATCAATGCGGGCCAGAAAAAAAAGATAGTTGTAAAACCCCAATAACCATAAAGGATTTTTAACACAGTATAACAAGGATAAGTAGCATAGACCAATCCTCCGAGAGCTGTCATCCATAATGCAACAGCAATCAATTTTCTTGGAGGATACTTATCGGCCGTAGGTCCTCCAAAGAGGTAGGATACCAAAGCAACCATTCCATATACAGAGAAACAAATACCCAATTGTACATTGTCTAATCCAAAAACTTCCAGAACCGTAGGTCTGAAGACTCGTGACAGTACATATGGTAGAATAAATATCGACTCCCCGGCTAAAATGAGTAATAAGAGGAAATACCAAGGAGCTTTTTCTTGATTCATAGAGCTTAGGAAATTTGACTTTTAAAATTAAACATAAATATGACACGTAAGATAAGACACTAACTTAAATTATTTAGTGGCACTAAACTAATTATTCTCTAATAGAGGATTGGATTTGCCTTAGGAAGGTAAGTTTTCTTATGTAGCTTGTTAATCTTCTTTTTGAATGACCAAAGTCAATCGAACTAGTGACATAAATCATTGTTTTTAATTTGAAATCAATTTAGTTTTATTCAAGAAAATTTTTGATCAATTTCGACTTATTACAAAAACAAAAAAGTGTATTGAATTACTAAAATGTTTATCTGAATTTTGATATGCTCTAAGAAGTGCACATCAAATTAAATTGGATTGGTGTTATTTACTTCGATAAATAAAATTGTCATTTCGGACATTTTTAGGCATGATTCATCCTTGATTAAAACATTTTTTTTAGATAATTTTTTACCTTGTATAAACAATTTGAATACTAAATAAAATGAAAAAAATCCCCCTCATTTTCATTCTAATTTTTTTTAGCCAATTCGCTCTACCCCAATGTAAACAGACATCCGCGGGAAGTAAATGGTCAAAATTAAGACAAAGCTCTTGGAGTCAAAGTTTTCGGGCCATGTGCGACGGACAACTTCAAAATATTACTTTTAATTCAGTTAATGATATTCTTAGTCCTGCTACAATTGCCATCGGTAAGGGAATCGATTGTGAATCTATAATTCTGCATGAGCAACAAATTTCATCCATTTCAAATGGAAACAATAGTATTGATTTAAATCAAACTATAAAAATTAAAAATGGAGAGTACTACTTTTTTAGTGTTGCATCGAATGATGGCACAGAATGGCGAATAAGATTTAATCCGCAAAGTCAAGTTGAAGGCTATTTATCAACATATACCCAAAAAAATTCATCTCTAATTTGTGATCGCAAATATTATAACTATGATTGGAAATTTTCGGTTAATGTAATTAAATCGACAAGCCAGGAACCTGAAAATTCTCCAATATATAGCAAGAATATCGATCTATTCATTTTGGCGGGTCAATCTAATGCAACTGGTAGAAAAGGAGATGGAGCACAATACCCTTCAGATCCAGACAATTTAGATTCAAAAATTAAGTTAAATTATGAATACATCTATTCTTCAAAATCTACCGGCTGGATCTCTATGCAAACACAAAATGGGTTTTTCCCAAAAGGATATTTTGGTCCAGAAGTAAGTTTTAGTCGCAAATTAAAAAAGAATGGATATAATCCTAGAATCTTTAAATACACTAGGGGGTCAACAAGTATCTATGAGAATTGGAAAACACCTGGGCAAGGAGGATTATATGAAAAAATGGTCAAGAAACTTAATCATTCTATCGAGGAACTAATAAGTCAAGGATATAAAGTAAACCTAAAAGGACTTATTTGGATACAAGGAGAATCTGATGCAGAGAACAGTACTTTTGCTCGAGCATACGAATCGAACCTTTCTAAGATAATAACTGATTTTAGGAAGAATGTTGCGAAAAACATCAAATTACCAATCATTTTGGGAGTTGATGAACAACATGTTTTCATAAAAAAGAACCCTGAAGTTCTTTTAGCTCAAAAAAATATTGCTAAGAACGATCCAAATATAAAGTTTACTTCAATGATTGGATTACAGAAATCAGATGGTACTCATTTATCCCCTAGTGGGTTAATTGAACATGGTGAAATAATTTACAATGCTATGAATGATTTAGTGAATAATTCGTCCGTAGAACCTAATGATCTTAATCCAGTAGAAACCTGTTTAATCTCCGCAAAGGGATCAACTGTCTCAAAAATTGCAAAAAAATCATGGGGTCAAAGTTTTCAAGCTGAATGTAATGGAAATATTCAACATATTATCTTTAATTCAGCGAGTAAAGTTAGTTCTTCTGCTACCATTGAAATTTACGATGGAGAAAATTGTAAAAAATCTATTCTTTACACACAAACTATTCCTCAAATCACAAATGGAGACAACATCATTTCGATCCAAAGTGATCTAGAAATTGAAGAAGGTAATTTTTATTTCGTTCAAGTTACATCAGATAATAATAATCCCTGGAAAGTAAGGCATACAGACAAAAATGTAACTACAGGTAATCTCAGAACCTATTTCAAGAATAAACCTATTTCAACTTGTTCTAAAATAATCTCTGACTATGATTGGGATTTTTCAGCAAGTATTGTCCCCAATTTAGAAAGCTCAAAATCTTATTTAACCAAAAAGCAACATATCAATAATAACGAACTTTTGAGCAGGATTCAAATAACAATATACCCTAATCCCTCTAATGGATTATTTTCAATTGAGTCAAGGTTAAATATTATTCAAGCAGAGATTTTTAATATCCATGGCCAGAAAATACAAGATATTAAGACAACAAATAATTCCTTTTCAATTCAAAACTTGATTGATGGTTTATATTTTCTTAAAATAAAAACTGACGAAGGTAGTGTAACAAAAAAAATATTGAAAAATCGGAGTCTTTTTCAGTAAATAAATTAATTACCCGACCAAGTAGCTTTTAAAACTCCTTTTGCAGATTCAACATCAACAATGATGCCCGTTAAATGAGCCATTCCGGATACTTTATCCAAATGATCAGGTCCATCAGCGGCCAGTATATTTACATTTACACCTGAAGTTTTATTCGCATGATTTAAGCCTTTCGCATGTTGATGCCCCCAACCATGCGGAACCGCAATAGTTTTTGGCATTAATGTATTTAAAGCTTTAACAGCGATCCTGATAGAAGCTGTTTCTGAACGTATATCAATTAGGTCCAATTCCTTGAGATCAAGATCTTTCATATCGGCTGGGTGTAAATAGGCATAATTGGTAGCTCTCCCTTTTGAGGTCATACGTTCGATATTATGGGTCCAGCTATTATGCGTGGTAACGGCACGTTTGGTGATCAGCTTAAACCGATGTCTGTTCGCTATTTCTTCTTCAAAATCCTTTGACAATTTTTGTGATTGATCTAGCAATTCTTTCGGAGCTAAACACACTTTTTTATCGTGGGTCATTACTCTTTCAGGTATAAAACTTCCGGCATTATGTTGTTTTCTTAAAACCCCATCTTTATATTTTTGAAGTTTTTTAAACGAAGATTGTCTGGTAAGTCTTAACAATCCATTCAGCAATGCTTCCTGAGGCAGTGTAGCTAATGTTTTTTTGTTTTTCTTGGTATGATAGCTTTGAATTCCACTAAAGAACCTTTGTGCCATTTTTGAACCAAATATGGGTATTCCGCAAGCCCTTGCAAGATCCAGATAGATAGAGCTTTCGTCACGTTGCTCCTCAACAGGATCAACCACCGCCTTAGTAGCCTGCATATAAGGTTTTTGCTGAAGGCCGAGCATCAGGGGAAATATAAACGGAAGGTCAGGTCGCTGCAAAGGATCTGTGCATGGCAAAACATAATGCGCTTCTGAGCTTGTTTCGTTTTGATAGATATCTAAGGTCACTAAAAGTTCTAATTGTTGTAACGCCTTTTTTAATTTCCCTGAATTTGGCATGGTAATCAATGGGTTTCCACCGGTCACAAAGAGGGCCTTAAGTTGCCCCTCTCCAGGTGTTAGAATTTCATCAGCCATTAAGCCTCCGGGAAAAGCATCATTTACAGAGGTCATTCCTCCTACCCTACTTTTATCCTTGCGCATCAGAATGCCATTTTTAACACCAAATTTGATAAAGTCCATCACCCCTTTTCCGACAAGAGTTCCTCCTTTTTTATCCAGATTTCCAGAAATCGCATTGATCACTTCTTGCAACCAGTAAGCCAATGACCCATTACCGCCCATATTAACTCCGGTTGAACAGTATAAGGCAGCCCCATTTGCCTTTATGTAAGTGGAAACCATTTTTTTTAAATCCTCTGCCCGAATTCCGGTAACCTCCGCTGTCTTTTCCGGTGACCAATCTTTAACAAGATCTCGGATAGCCTCTATTCCGCTTGTATGATCTTCAACAAAGTGATCATCTATACCATTTTGATGTATCAGTTCATAAAGAAAAGAGAGGTAAAAAAACACATCCGTAGAAGGTCGAATAAACAAATGTTCCCCGGCAACCCTCGCTGTTTCGGTTTTTCTTGGGTCAACAATATAGAGTTTACCCCCTCTTTTTTCCAGGTTCTTTAATTTTTTACTTGGATTTGGCACCTGTAAAAAAGACCATTTAGATATGATCGGGTTCGCCCCAACAATGATCAAACAATTCACATGATCTAAATCCGGAAAGGGAAGTGTAAAAGGAAATCCGTAGATCAGTTTTGAGACTGCAAATTTATTCGAACAATCTTGTGTCGAAGAACTATACATACTCTTTGACCCTAATCCGGTCATAAAACCTTGCGCAAAAACAGGGTGTAATACACTAAAACCAGCTGCTGTTCCAACATACATACCGATGCTGTCTGCACCATCAGCTTTATGCAATTGCTTTACCTTATCCCCTATTTCCTGAATGGCCTGCTGCCATGAAACCCGCGAATAAGAGCCGTCTTCTTGTCTTTTCAACGGATATTTTAAGCGATCAGGTGACTGATACATTTCATGCTGATACAAACCCTTTACACAGGAAAAACCATCTGTAGCCACATGACTCTCATTGGGTTTAATCCCAACGACCTTATTATTTTGCGTCTGTATTTCAAGTCCGCAAAGAGACTCACATATTCGGCAAAAGCTATGATGGGTTTTAATTTGATCCTGTTCCAAATGCATATAAACTTGATTAATTGCAGATTATCAGTTAATCGAAAATAAGTATAAAACCCGTCATTCACAAAAACCCGCTTTACAGAAGGATAAATACTTTACAAACAGTTTATCAAAATCAACAAATTAAGACCTCGTCAGGTTTGTTCCTGATCATTCTGGTTTAGGAAATTGACTCTTGGGAAACTACTATGGCACCAAAATTTTGGAGAAATTTGCTGAGCCTATAGGAAGTGTAACTGTTGCTGTGACAGAAGCAGGAGAAAAAGACCCTTTACTAATTGGATCGCCAAAACAATTTCTTGATTTTGTAGGACATAAAGAAGCATGCGATACTTTACCTGATAATGCTATTTTATTGGTGCCTTCTATTAAATGCCCTGTTCAAATGTTTCGTATTAAAAAAAATATCTATGCAACGCAATTTCATCCAGAAGCAGATGGTGACGAATTTATTCTTAGAATAAATACCTATAAAAATTACGGTTATTTTCTCCCTGATCAAGCAGATGAGTTGGTTTCAATGGTAAAAGACATTGAAACTCCAATTGCTCAAGAAATCTTAAGACGATTTATTGATACTTATCTCTGCCCTTAGATATTTATAATAATTTAAAACTTCTACTAATGAACCGTAGATCAAAATAATTAAAATCAATTGCAGTTATATTATCGAAAATATTACTTTTACATCACCCAATATGAAACAACTAACTGAATAGCGCCGAATGTATAAAGTATTTTTCAAGCTATGATTAAATCTTCATTGTTGTACATGTTTTTGTTCCTTGCTTTGACTTCTGTCGGACAACAACGACATGAGTTAAAATGGAAGAACGTTGAAACTATTGAATTTGATTTTCCAACAGAGGACTATACAAGTGACAGTATTTTTTTCTACCATGCACTACTCAAAAGAACGGAAAAAGCAGAGCCTCTGGCCGCAGCAGCCTCGTTCTCTTTTACTGATCATGCAAAACCTCTAGACTTATATAATTATTGGGAACAGAAGGGTGAAGAAGAGTATGATGTCTTACTGACCAAAGTCGCCTATGTTTTAGACAAACCCATTCATTTTTTTACAGAAAAACGATTAGCTGATCCGAGCTATATTTCACAAACCATGCCGTCGGCAAAAATCAAAAGGATGGATAGTATCTATCATATTTCTGTAGGATTTGGTGCACCCGAAATAGACTACACGCTTCATTTTCATTCTCCTAAAGAATTTGAAAAGCAATATTTAAAACTGAAAAACTATTTCAATAAATATGATGGAATAGCATTATCTCCCAGCCTTATCGTGGTACAACATAATTATCAATACGGAAAGGTCATGTTTCAGGAAACAAGTAAGATGTCGATATCAATTACCAGATATTTCCAATTGAATGAAGAGAAGACCCTGGCTTTTAATTACACTTTAAATTATATCCAGAATATTCCTCCTTCATTTATTGGTGGCAGCGACTTTTTGATCAATAAAATCAAGGAAGGTATAAAGGCCTTGATCGACGAGACACAGTACATCTGTAGAACTACGGAAATGACTGAATAGATCCTGTTCTCAAAGCCTTATCTCGTCAAAAGGTAACTAAGAAAAAACTTCGGTGATAAAGACCGGTTAAATGCCAATAGTGACTTTTGGCATCAAACTTCGTCAAGACTCCACCCTTTTCGATACATTCTATCTAGGTATTCATTGGCTTTTTGGTCATTTTTAATTTTCATTGCGTCCGCATCGTAAAGAAAAGTCTTTTGCGAACGCAGTGCAGCTGCATATAAATTTACTGCTTCAGTTATTGGCCATGCCTGACGGAATCCACCTTCTATTTGTTTACCCGCTTTTATTCCTTCAACAAATCGTTGTATTCCCGGCATGTTAACTGCACCGGCTTCTGCAGAAACTTCTTGACTATTTTGAATACCTTCTGAAAGTAAATAAGGGTCTGTTGCTAAAAATCCTCTGGTCATGATCATCCCTTTAGTACCTTTAAACATGATCCCTTCTGATGGAAAATCGATTCCCTGCTCATAGAACTCTTTCGGAACTGGTGGACGCATGCCGCCATCATACCAAACCAGATCTATAGCAGGACGACCTTCCACAGCCGGATATTTAAAACGCATGGAACTGGCAAATGGAAAACTAAAATCATTTTTGATCTTATAGGCAGTACCTTTTTCACTGATACCACACACATGGTTAAAATTCGGCTCAATAATGGTTGGTTTGCCCAGCTTTAAATGCTCAAAAACGGTCCATAAACTATAATGACCCATATCGGCCATAGAGCCGCCTCCGAAGTCGTACCAGCCCCTAAATGTCATATTCGTATAATGCGGATGATACGGTCTGCTGGCTTCAGGACCTAACCATACATCCCAATCGAAACCATCTGGAACCTTGGGTGTATCTGTTGGTAATTTTGCGTATTGCGGCCAAACCGGTCGGAAGGACCAATTGTGAACTTCCTGCAATTCTCCGATGGCTCCACTATTGATCCACTCCATTACTTTTGGCATGTCTGAACCGTTAGAATCCCATGGTTGAAGATGAGTTGTTGCGCTAGATTTATTCGCCATATCAAACACCTTTTTACCCTCTATTAATCGGTTTGATAATGGTTTGTGTACTGAGACGGCGATATCGCGTTTTAAGGCTGCAGTACAAATTATTCCGTGCAAGTGATCAGGCGTCATGACCTGAATCGCATCAAGGTCTTTTTCCTTCTCAAACAACTCTCGAAAATCGATGTATGCATTACATTTATAATTCTTCCCGGTTTTGGCATAATAGGCATCTACAATTTCTTTTCCATTATCTAAGCCTCCCGGAATTGTATTGTTACCACCCGTGGTCCAATTCGGATTACCTATTAATTTTCGCATCTGATCACGCAGTCCGGTTGGGGCCCAGTCATAGTAATTAATGGCTTTTCTTTGCGGATCACAAACAGCTGTAATTTGTACATCAGCTAATTGAATAATGTCAGGTAATTGGCGCAACCCTTGGGTCCCTAAACCAATATAAGCCACATTTATTTTATCGCTTGGAGCAACATGTTTTCCGCCTAATACTGTTGATGGAACAATGGTCAGTCCGATAGCTGCCGACCCGGCTTCTCCAATAAATTTTCTTCGGTCTATTGAACGTTTAGGAGTGGTTTCAGCAGAACCTTTAGATGACTCTGCTTTAATTGAATTAGGTTGATTTTTCATCATATTGGTATCAGGTTAATTTTTAAAGGAAAAAACTAGCTAGGTTTTTAAGTATTCTGTCATACAAGTTATAACATTGCTTCAAAATCCCCAAATGATTCATATCATCGAGTTCTATCGTGTTAGAACATGGTCAAAAAAAAAAGAAAATCATACAAAATAACTTCCCTTCTTTATTGAAATTAGACCTTCTGTCGCTACATTTGTGATACTATTAAACTTCAGCATTATGAAGGATCAAATTAGTGATATCATATCCATTTTTGTTGTATCAGGAAGAAAAGGAGAAATAAGGACATACCATTGTTCAAACCTTAATTATAAAGTAACCCGAAAACAAATTAAACGTTAAAATGATTCCTGATGTACGCACAGAAGAAAAGGTCATTGAGGTAATCAAACGCGTTAAAAAAGTCAATGGAATACTTACCCATACCATGGTAAATTCTGATATGCGTTCCTTCTTGATCGAGGAGTGTAAAAAGCAACAAGTTAAACAGGCAGATCTTATGGGGGGCTTGCAAATATCATTGAAAATGATTTTGGATTGGAATCTGTTAACACTCCGGGTCTCTATCATAAAATTAATTCTCGATATTACAAGAGAATCGAAGCGATGGAATACACCCTTTATCGTGATGACGGGCTGAATACTCAGAATTTAAGTAAAGCCGACATCGTAGTTACAGGAGTTTCAAGATGTGGAAAAACTCCATTAAGTGTTTATATGTCAATGTTTGGTTGGAAGGTAGCCAACGTGCTACTTATAAAAGGAATCGATCCTCCAAAAGAGTTATTCGAAATCGATAAGAATCGGGTTTTTGGATTAAATATCAATCTAAACCATCTGGTTATCCAGCGACAGAAACGATGGAAAGGCATAGAAAATTTATCAAATATGAATTACATTGATTCAAAAGCTGTTGGGCAAGAACTCCAGTTCGCCAAATTTTTATTCAAAAGAGGAGGGTTTACACAAATAAACATTTCTAACAAGGCCATAGTATCAACTGCAAATGAGATTATCGGATTTATTATTGATCGGTTTGGTGACGAAAATCAATATAACAAGGCCTATTAAATCCCCTGAAAGCTAAGCCAGTTCTTTTTTAGCTGATGATTCGTTTTCTTGCTCTAATTTGAGGATTCTATGATCTACAATAAATGTCGCAAAAGGAAATAAAGATGCCGCCAGACAAATCAGTGTTTTCATAAGATTCCACTTCTTTTTTCTAGCATAATAAACCACCCAAACACTGTATAAAATAAACAGTAAGCCGTGAATACTTCCTACAATTTTGTTTGGCAGTCCAATCTCATATCCATACTTAAGAATAACCGTTGGAACTAATAAGAGATAAGAGATACCCTCCAGAATAGCAAGGATGCGTAATTGACCAAGAACAGTGTTTAATGTCATTTTTTAATTTGTAAAGTCAAAGTATGGTACCCATTTTCTGTAAATCATTTTGAGCCCTGCAAAGATCAAATATTTCTTGCATATTCTCAAATACAATGAATCAAAAATTATTTAAACGCCAATAAATCAAAAACAAGCCCTCTTAGTTGATTTTTCTTATATTTAAGTCTTTTCAAAGAAAACCATGATCTCTTTCTTTCAAGGACGTAGCGGCAAGAGTCCTATTGTTGCATTGATTTTGTCAGACTGTACTCATTTTTCAAATTTTTATAAACGATTACATTCCATTTTTCACCGTTTTTTAGGGTAAAAGTGATATCGTAATTTCTTCCACTCACTATCTGTGTTTTTACACTTAAAATTTTCTCAATTTCTGAGTTTGCCTCGATTTCTTTTACCGCATAATTCGCGACATTTTTGACATCATCGTTAATTTCTGATTCGCTCCATCCTCCTGTAATATGGGCCGGCTTGTCAATTTTATGCTCTTCCATAGGTGGTTGATCATTTTCTTTCTTACTGTTTTGACATGCTAACATTGTAAAGCCAATTATAAGCAGCATGAATACATTTCGATTCATCATCAATATTTTAAATTTTTATTTTGTGGGATCTCATTTTGAGATATCAATAGACTTAACAACATATCTTTTGATACTCACTTTTGTCAAATACCAAATTCTTAAAGTCATTGAGCCAAACCAAAGGCTCCATTTCATTGTTTTTTATACCTAAATGATTAGAATCCTGAGCAATTCTCAACCATTTAACCTCTGCATCTGTATACTCGATTTCTGCAAATAAATACATACAACAATTATCATGACAGCCATAAATAGGAGCAATGATATTCAAATTTTGTATTTCAGAGCTGTGATTAATGTTATTCCATTTTGACATGAGTCGTGGTATGAATTCTTCCCTATATCTTCCAGTTGAAAATTCTAAAGGATATCTTTTTTTTAAGGAAGCCTGAAAAGGCATACCATCGACATAAATATCCTTATACAAGGCATTTTTATTTCTTTTTAAGTGCGTATTCCGCATTTCTATTGTATTCATCAGTCTACTTTTTTAAATGATAATAGCTCTTGATTATTTTCATCTAAAAAGAGCAATTTCAAACCCTCTTTACTATAAGATCTTACTTCGCTTAAGGCAGCTGTATATGAATTTGATAAATCCATATTGCGACATGCCTTTTTCGTGCCCATAATAGGCCCAAATGAAATTTTATTCTCTGAAATGACCTCTATTTTCCCTTTATAATTATTGCAACCATCTGATCCTAAAATATTCATGGACCTTGTGTTAATTTCCAAAATAGATAAGCTTTCAGAGTCGAAGCTTTTTGCATCAGCTCCCTCAATTTCCGTAAGCGCCCAGATGTCATTTAACGATAATATTGGATCGATGTCTTTAGACAAAACTTCCACTAATCGATATTCCTTACTCGATTTATCCGCCGGCAATTTATCCGTATCCAAGGTTGTCAATGAAACCTTCAGCTTGTAGATATATCCAGGCTCATAGTCAAATCCGGAAATTTCCTGGTAAAAGTTACTCCAAGGCTCTTCTTCTGAATTTTTAATTTGAAAACATTGCATAGGACCGACGCCTACGCAATCAGCTTTTGCGCTATTGATCCACATGGTTTGTTCGTTGAGGTTGGGTTCACAAGACATTATTGAAATAATCATAATAGTTGTAAAAACAGGAATACTGATACACATATTTTTAAGTAAATTGTAATTTAGTTTACTACGAATCCAGTTATTTACATCAATCATCTGCATATTTTTTATGTTTTAAACCTAAAACTTCAATCTTAGCGCTTTGAGTTTAAAGCACTTTATCAAAGCTTCATCATGTTATAAATATTTTTAAATAAAAATTATTGCTTCAATGAATAAATAGATTCACCTCCCTTTATGGTCTCCAGAACTTCAAGATTTTGAAGCTCCATAGGGTCAATCTTTAATGGATTTTTATCCAAAATAACAAAATCTGCAACCTTTCCTGTTTCAATAGTTCCCTTAGTTTTCTCTTCAAAGTGCTGATAAGCAGCCCAGTCTGTAAGAGCTTTAAGCGCCTCATACGGATTAATACGTTCATCAGGACCAATGATTTGGCCACTTCTTGAAGAACGCGTTACTGTAGCTGATAATACGCGAATTGAACTTGGCAAGGCCACCGGGGCATCATGATGACTCGTGAATTTTAAGCCTTTCTTAAGTGCTGTATTGGTTGGGGATATTTTGTAAGCACGCTCTTTTCCTAATACTGAATTAACGTGAAAATCTCCCCAGTAAAAGGTGTGCATCGGGAAAAATGAAGGCCACATCTTTTCAGTTACAAAGCTATCTAATTGATCTTCTCTTGCTGTTTGGGCATGAATGATCACCGTTCTTCTATCGTCATTCCCAAATTCCTTATTCGCCTTGCTAACAGCAGCAATATATTGATCGATTGCAGAGTCACCATTGCAATGGGCTAAAATTTGTAAGTTATTTTGGTAGGCATCAGCAACATGCTCATATGCTTCTTCCCCAGTCATACTTTCATAGCCATGGTAATCAATAGGCTCCCCTGTAGGTGGTATAAAGTATGGATGTGATAACCATGCTGTTTTTCCCTGAGGTGAACCATCCAGATTCAATTTTACCCCACCAACTCTGTATTTATTCGTGTAAGTTTTACTCTGATACTTTGAATTAGCCGCTTCCCTGTTACTTAAAATATCTACATAAGATACAATATCCAATATCAGATCATCCTTTTCAGCAGCTCGTTCCATAGTAGCTGTACCATCAGGAGTACTTCGCCCTTCTTGAGCTGTGGTGTAGCCAAAGGAAGCATATAATTTTTGCCCCTTTACGAGCATTTCATCCTGGAGTTCAGGTGTCATTTGAGGAAGAATTTTTGTGATCAAAACCATAAAGTGGGCCACCTCTTCTAAAACACCATTGGGCTCATTACTCCCG
>JAAESS010000007.1 GCA_024229195.1 Flavobacteriales bacterium
CTAGATTAATTATGTCTGTTTTAAGCGGTAAAAAAGTTCTTCTCGGGGTTACTGCGGGAATCGCTGCTTATAAAACCTCCTATCTGGTAAGACATTTTATCAAAGCAGGTGCTGAAGTCAAAGTAGTGATGACACCTGCTGCGAAAGATTTTGTAACTCCGCTTACCTTATCAACACTATCCAAAAACCCGGTTCAGTCTACTTTTTACGATAAAAGTGATGAAAATGAGCTATGGAACAATCATGTAGATCTGGCGCTTTGGGCCGATCTCATGATTATTGCGCCTTTAACGGCAAATACCCTGGCTAAAATGGCAGATGGTATTTGTGATAATTTGCTTTTGGCAACCTACCTTTCGGCTAAATCAACAGTTTATTTTGCACCCGCGATGGATCTGGATATGTACCAGCATGATACTACTTCAGACAACATCAGCACCCTGGAGAAAAGAGGGGATGTCTTTATTCCTCCCTCATTCGGAGAGCTGGCCAGTGGACTTGAAGGTGAAGGAAGGATGGCCGAACCAGAAGATATTCTTACATTTATAGAAAATCATTTATCTGAACACTTACCGCTCAGAGGAAAAAGTGTGCTGATAACTGCCGGACCAACTTATGAAGCCATCGACCCTGTTCGTTTTATTGGAAATCATTCCTCAGGAAAAATGGGCTTTGCCTTGGCGGAAGAAGCTGTGAATTTGGGTGCAACAGTAACTCTTATTGCGGGGCCCAGCCATGAAAAACTAAATAGTAATGGTATTCACAGAATTAATGTGATCAATGCTGAACAGATGTATCAGTCAACCCATCAATATTTTAAGGAAATGGATATCGCTATCTTTTCAGCCGCGGTTTCAGATTTTACACCAAAAGTTGTATCTTCTCAGAAAATAAAAAAGAAAAGTGATCATCTGGTTATTGAACTAGAGCCTACTAAAGATATTTTGGCCTCAGTTGGAGCCATAAAAAAGAGTCAATATCTTGTTGGTTTTGCACTGGAAACGGAAAATGAACTTCATAATGCTAAGGAAAAGATCGCAAGAAAAAATCTTGATTTGATCGTTCTAAATTCTTTACAGGACAAAGGTGCAGGCTTCGGAATAGATACGAATAAGATTACACTCATTGATAAAAAAGGTACAGTTCAGGAATTTGAGCTCAAAAGTAAAAAAGAAGTGGCAACTGATGTTTTTGCTGAGATTTTAAAAGGTGTGCATGCGTAAGTTTTTAGTTATAAGTCTGTTATTTTTTGGGTTGAATGTGTCGGCTCAGGAACTAAACTGTGTTGTCTTAATTAACAGCGCAGAAATTGGTATCTCAAATAAGAAAATCTTTGATACCATGCAGAATGATATCTTTGAGTATTTGAACAATACCAAATGGACAAGTTCTGTATATCAAACACACGAACGTATAGATTGTTCACTGACTATTAATATTTTAGAAGCGGTATCTTCTAATAGTTTCAGAGGAAGTCTTCAACTCCAAATTAGCAGGCCGGTTTACAATGCAACCTATTCAACTTCGATACTGAATTTTAATGATAATAATATTTCATTTACCTACGAGGAATATCAGCCTTTGGTATACAATGAAAATAATTTTGATTCAAACCTTGTCTCTATCTTAACTTTTTATGCATACACCATTCTGGGTTATCAGGCGGATACTTTTGGTTATAAGGGAGGTGAGAATTTTTTTAAACTTGCAGAAAATGTTTTAAACATTGCACAACAAGGAGGTGGAGTAGGCTGGAACAGAATTGATGGTAATTATACCAGATACCAACTAAATGAGAATTTGTTATCACCTGTTTACGAACAATACAGGAAAACAATGTATGAATACCATATTCTCGGCTTAGATCGAATGGTTGATAATACGAGAGATGCAAAAGAAGTAATGAGTAAATCAATTCAGGATCTTCAGAAGTTGTATAATGATCGACCTAATACGTTTCTAATCAGGGTATTCTTTGATACAAAAGGTGATGAGATCGTTGATATATTTTCGGATGGGCCAAGAATTGATACATCGCAATTGAGAGAGGTGCTTTCCCGAATTTATTCATCGTATGAAGAAAAATGGAAAGAAATTAAGATATAGTAAAATAAGATTCCTATAATTTTTTTATAAAATTTTGTTTACCGATCAATATTTTTTTGATTAATAAGAATTTATGCTCGCATCGTTATCCATAAAAAATTACGCTCTGATAGAAAATCTTAAAGTAGATTTTAAGGAAGGACTGTCTATCATAACCGGTGAAACAGGCGCTGGAAAGTCTATTTTAATGGGAGGCTTGGCTTTGGTTCTTGGAAAGAGAGCGGATACAAGTTTGGTCTATGACAAGAAGAAGAAATGTATTGTTGAGGCTGAATTTCAAGTGGGTACTTTCGATCTTGAGTTATTCTTCGAAAATAATGATCTCGATTACGATTCTTTGGTGATCATAAGAAGAGAAATCCTGCCCAATGGGAAATCCAGAGCATTTATTAATGACACACCTACAAATTTAACTGTACTGAACGGTTTAACCAGACAATTGATCGATATTCATTCTCAGCATGAAACCTTGCAATTGTCGGATCCTGCTTATCAGTTTCACATTATTGACTCCTTGGCTGAAAACAGCAAAATTTTAAACGATTATTTTGTCGCCTTTCAGGAGCGTAAAACGATGTTGAATGAATTGGAAGACATTAATCGAAAACAAGCTGAGGCACAGAAAGAATATGATTATAATGTTTTTTTATGGGAGGAACTAGATAAGGCCAATCTGCGCATTGGTGAATTAGAAGAATTGGAAAAGGACCATGAAAAGCTGTCAAATTTAGAGGAGATCAAAGCGAATTTGTCAGGTATTTTAGAGGTTTCAGAAAGAGATTCACTGGGAGCTGTGAGTCAGCTTGATGAGATCAATCAACTGTTTAATCGTATAGGAACGTATGCTGAACTATATGAAGCTTTGTCAGAAAGAATGAGAAGTCTGTTGATAGAATTTAAAGATATCCTGAGCGAAGTGGAAGCTGAAAACGATGAATTGGTCTACGATCCTGTCGGTTTAGAGCGGGTTGAAAGTCGTTTACAGCTACTTTATGATTTACAGAAAAAACATCAGGTGTCAACAATAGACCAATTGATAGAGGTTCATGAGGCTTATCAGTTAAAAATTGAGGTTGTTGATAATGCCGATGAGGCGATCAGCAAGAAAACGATTCAAATTAAGGAAGCTGAAGAACGACTTGATGAATTATGCGCTGAACTGCATGATCGAAGAGAAAAATCCATTCCTCAGTTTTCTGATCAAATTGAGAAATCATTGGCAGGCCTGGAAATGAA
>JAAESS010000008.1 GCA_024229195.1 Flavobacteriales bacterium
TATACCCTGATCCATCAGCTTCAGCCCCAATGTCTTATTGGGAATAACCATCATCTCGCTCCTATAAAAGGGGAAGATTTTCAAATGTTTGAAAAAGATCTTCCAGGCAAAAATACAACCGGATGGGGAACCAGTTCTGGAGATATAGGAGCCTTGCCTAAAGAAGTATGTGAAACGATCAATGGTTCCTGGGGTTTTAACCTACAGGATAAAAAACACAAGTCTGATAAAGAATTGATCCAATATTTGATCAATGCAGCGGGTTATGGTAGTAATTTATTGCTCAATGTAGGGCCCATGCCTAACGGAGAAATCCAACCGGAGCATATTGCATCTCTTAAAAATATTGGCACTTGGCTCAAACAGTACGGAACAACAATTTATGGTACCCGTCAGGGGCCGGTTGCACCAAGTGGTTCGATCGTATCGACACAAAAGGACGATGTTGTATACCTTCACCTTTTGGACAGTCAAAAAGATACTTACTTGATTCCTCATTTTAAAGGAAAGATCAAAAAAATGACCTTCTTTTCAAATGGCCAAAAAGTATCGCATAAGGTGAATGAATTCGGCTTAACTTTTTCTGTACCCCAGCAAGAAAGAGATGATATTGATACCATTATTGCCATGGAACTCAAATAGCATTCCTTTTTGCCAGTTATTTTAGGGATTCAA
>JAAESS010000009.1 GCA_024229195.1 Flavobacteriales bacterium
AAGCTTTATCAGGGTATTTATAATGATGAAGACTGTGGTGTTTCCAAAGATACTTAAATCTTTTTGGTGGTTTTTGTAAATGTGTAGATCGGTGTAAAAATGAATACAATAAATAGCCGAGAAAAAAGCCTGGAAAAAATGCCCAGGTGTAGATTGGGAAACCTAAGATGCTGAAAACAGCATAAAAGACAGCAAAAAGCAGTCCCGCAAGAATCAAACCAGGAACCGGCGGCATTAACAAACGCTCACCATCTCTCGGATATAAATGATGTGATCCATGCATAATAAAATGAAACCTTTGTATATATGGATTTTCATCGATCCAGTGAAATAGATAACGATGCAACAAGTATTCTGCGAGGGTCCAAAATAGAAGCGCAAAAGCAAAAATCCCAAGAAAGGTAACAATTGGTATACTTTTGACTATAATGGCATAATAAACGAATAATGCAATGGTCAATCCGTATACTATGACGTTCTGTTTTAAACTTGTTTTGGTCAGGCTCTCAAGAAATGGATTATTAAAAATAGTAGCCGAACCACGATTACGTTCAGGTGTAAAGTTATTTTTCATATTTAAAAATTATCAATTATTTGTTGCGCTACCTGTAAGGCTTTTGTTCCTTGATGTAGCGAAACAATGGGGGTTGTATTATTTTCTATCGCTTGAGCAAATGATTCCAGTTCATCCAAGATTGCATTATTTTGAAGAATCTCAGGATTCTCAAAATAAATTTGTTTTTTATTTCCTTCAGCATTTTGAAGAATCATAGCAAAATCATCAGGATTTTCAGGAGCATCTTTCATTTTGACCACTTCACTTTTTTTCTCTAAGAAATCAACCGAAATGTAAGCATCCTTTTGAAAGAATCGTGATTTTCTCATGTTCTTCATTGAAATTCTGCTTGCGGTCAAATTAGCCACACATCCATTAACAAATTCTATTCTGGCATTTGCAATATCAGGAGTTTCACTTATAACGGATACACCGCTGGCATGAATTTCTTTTACCTCTGAATTGACAACACTTAAAATGATGTCAATATCATGAATCATAAGGTCCAAAACCACAGGCACATCAGTTCCTCTTGGGTTAAATTCTGCAAGTCGATGACATTCTATGAACATAGGATTCTCAATCATGTCCTTCACTGCGGTAAAAGCAGGATTGAATCGCTCAACATGTCCGACCTGTCCTCTAACATGGTTTTTAGCAACAAGATCTCTCAGGATTTCTGCTTCTTCAACAGTTTTGGTAATTGGTTTTTCAATAAATATATGCTTTCCGTTTTCGATCGCCTGTTGAGCACATGTAAAATGATTCAAAGTAGGTGTGACGATATCTACTACATCAACAGCTTTAATTAATTCCTCAATGCTCTCGATATAGGTGTATCCAAATTCCTCTGCTACCTCACGAGCATAGGATTCTATTGGATCATAAAACCCTACCAGTTCATATTTTGAAGATTGTTGTAATAATTTTAAATGAATTTTTCCAAGATGACCGGCACCCAATACCCCTGCTTTTAACATAAACAATGTTTTTGTCAAAAATACAAATCACAGATTAATTTAAAAAGAGCAATGACAAGAAAAGAGTAAAATAATTTCAATTATTTCTGGGGTTCAATCACAACAACAGCTAGTTTCGATCCATCAGGACTGATTGACAACCTCGTTATTCCATTGATCGGTAATTCTGACGCTATGTTAATTGGTTCCCACTTTTGATCTGAATTAGGACGGAATTTGTAGATTTTGTCTTTAAGTCCCATAAGGATTGTTCCTTTTTGAGTCCATGTAAGATCCTGAGAGCCCTGTAATGCATCTGTTAAGTATTTTGAATCACTTGTTTTAGGATCAATGGAATAGATCTCCGGAACTTCATGTTCAAGACTTATAAAACTTACCAGATTATTCCCAAGACCACTTGACTCAGGAATTTTATGAATTGATCTTCCAATGTTACGTTGAATGGGATATCTAATTTTGAATTTAAAATTATTTACCTGCAAGGTTTCAATATCACCAAGTACATAACTCAAAACCTGTTTTTCATCTAACCAAATATAATAGCCAACTTTGAGGTCTGGAATCAATAATTCAGGTGCTTTATTTTTGTATGCATATTTGTATACAAACTGACTTGTATCTCCGTTGAGTCGAACACATGTAAAATATTTTTTTTTGCCTGGAAAAGCGATGGGAGAAAATTCACTTTCTTTTGTGTTTGTGATCCAAATTCTGTAGTTATCTTCAATAAAATATTTTGAAATATCTGATTGTCCATCTCTCATTGAGGAAAACAATATGGCTGACCCATCCTCAGTGAAACTAGGTTGATTGTCATAACCCTTATTGTTTGAAATATTGATGGGATCACTTATAGAAACTTGCCCATCCTGTTCTTTGAGGTCAAATAGATAGATTTCTGTTGCCTCCTGCGCCACAGTTATAGAACAGAGCAAAGTCATCAAAATCGAGGGGAGTATTTTGATTTGCATGTAAAAAGTATTAAACTATTTCAAAACCAAATATAGAACTTAATAGATTACAAAAGTAGTTTTATAAAGTAAAATTTGACCAGGTGATCGAGATCACCTGGTCTCATTGTTTAGAAGCAGTACTTATTTTCTTTAATCACAATTGCTGAGATCTCTTTTCTCAAGGCAATAACATTAGGAAGATTAGTGTACTTTGTGAATCGCTTCAGACCCATAAGCATCATTCTTTGTTCATCTCCTTCTGAAAAATAAGTAATCGCTTCTTTTCCTTTTGAATTCACAACTTCAACGGCATTGTGTAAATTAAGCTTTGCCATGGCAATCTGTCCTTTCGCTGATTCCAATGAACCAAGGTCAGCTACTTTTTCTGCTTTTAATACAGCACTTTCTGCCATATAGATTTCAATTAGAACTTCCGCTGCTGCTAAAATTAATTGCTGGTGTTCTTCGAGTTCCATACCATATGTTTCAACTGCTTTTCCGGCGATCATTAAAAAGGCTTTTTTCAATTTAGAGATCATTTCCTTTTCTTCAGAGAATAATTCGCTGTAATCAGGAGTGTCAAATGATGGTATTTCCATAAGACTTTTACCGACAGCCATAGCTGGAGTTAACAAGTCTATATCTCCTTTGAACGCCTTTTTCAAAAGCATACCAACCGTTAGTAATCTATTGATTTCATTGGTGCCTTCATAAATTCTGGTTATTCTGGCGTCTCTCCAGGCAGCCTCCATTGGTGTGTCTTTTGAAAAGCCCATTCCGCCAAAAATCTGAATTCCTTCATCGGTCACAAATTGAGATACTTCTGAACCATAGACTTTTAAAATTGCTGCTTCAATCGCATATTCGCTAAATGCTTCCAATTCTGATTCTTGATGCGTCTTTCCAGAAGCAAGTAAGGTATCTATGTAATTTTGAATGTCTTTGGCTGCTCTATAAGATCCTGCATCAATAGTAAACGTCTTTGTCGCCATTTCAGCAAATTTTGACTGTACAGCTCCAAAACTCGAAATAGGTTTTTTAAACTGAATTCTTTCATTGGCATACTTTACAGATTCAGTAAGGATTCTTCTGCTTGCATCAAGACATGCCGCGGCTAATTTTATTCGACCTACGTTAAGTGAATTAAGGGCTATTTTAAACCCTTGACCTCTATCTGCCAACATATTTTCGATCGGTATTTTTGTATCACTGAAGAAAACCTGACGCGTAGAAGAGGAAGTAATTCCCAATTTTTTTTCTTCGTCTCCAAAGCTCACCCCGTTAGGACTGTTTTTGTCATAGTCCATTAAAAATCCTGTGATATTTTTATCATCTCCAATTCGAGCAAAAACAATAAAAATTTCTGCAAATCCGGCATTGGAGATCCACATTTTTTGACCATTAATCAGGTAGTGCTTACCATCTTTGGTCAAAGTTGCTGTTGTTTTACCTGAATTTGCATCACTTCCTGCACCCGGTTCAGTCAAACAATAAGCCCCAAATTTTTCACCAGATGTTAGGATTGGAAGGTATTTTTCTTTTTGTGCTTCAGTTCCGTAAAGAAAAATAGGCATAGTTCCAATACCAGTGTGCGCACCATATGCTGTTCCCAATGATCCGGAGGCAGCAGATATATAATCGGTAACGAGCATTGTTGAAACAAAGCCCATTCCAATTCCTCCGTATTGTTCAGGAATAGAAACACCTAAAAAGCCCATTTCTCCAGCTTTTCTCATCAATTCTTCTGTCAGCGCATAATCTTTCTCTTCAAAACGTTCTTTGATAGGCCATACCTCTCGATCAATAAATTCAACAACCGCATCTTTCATCATTTGTTGCTCCTCACTAAATTGTTCAGTGATGAAAACATCTTCTTTTTTTACTTCTCTAATAAGAAATTCTCCACCTTTAATAGCTTTCATAATCTAATTCTTTTTTGTCACCAATTAAGTTTAATTTTTATTACAATATTTCATAAACGCCAGCGGCTCCTTGACCCGTTCCAACGCACATAGTTACTACGCCATACTTCTGTTTTCTCCTTTTCATTTCATTGAAAAGTTGTACAGATAATTTTGCACCGGTGCATCCCAGGGGATGCCCCAAAGCAATGGCTCCTCCGTTGACGTTGACAATATCCTGATTGAGACCTAATTCTCTCATAACTGCCAGAGATTGAGAAGCAAATGCTTCATTCAATTCAAACAGCTCTATATCTTTAATTTGAAGCCCAGCTTGTTTTACCGCTTTTGGCACTGCAGCCACAGGTCCGATTCCCATTATCCTTGGTTCAACACCCACTGCCGCATAACTCACCATTCTGGCCATGGGCTCGAGGTTTAATTCTTTTACCATTTCTTCACTCATTACCAAAACGAAGGCGGCACCATCACTCATCTGAGATGAATTACCTGCAGTCACACTTCCTTTATTCGCAAAAACCGGTCTTAATCTGGCCAAGGCTTCAGCTGAAGTTCCTCGTCTAGGGCCTTCATCTGTCGTAACGGAGTAATTCCTTGCGGATCGTTTACCATTTTTATCTAAAAAGATTTGTTCCACATCGATAGGGGCAATGTCATCTTCAAAAATATTATTATCCAAAGCATTCAAAGCTTTGACATGAGAATTGTAAGAAAACAAGTCTTGATCTTCTCGACTTACTTTATACTGTTGGGCTACAGCCTCAGCCGTAAGTCCCATTCCCCAATAATAATTTTCATGACCCTCTTTCGCTGATTTATAATTTGGTACCGGTCTGTAACCTCCCATTGGAATATAACTCATGCTCTCAACACCTCCGGCTATGATACAGTCTGCCATTCCAGCCTGTATTTTGGCAGTTGCCATACTAATCGTCTCTAGTCCTGAGGCACAGTAACGATTTACTGTTACACCTGCAACGTCATTCGATTTTGTCCCCATCAGTGAAATGAGTCTGGCAACATTTAAACCTTGTTCCGCTTCAGGCATTGCATTTCCGACAATGACGTCGTCAATTCTTTGTACGTCAAGTTCAGGAACTTGTTTCAACAAATATGCTATTGTGTCGGCAGCAAGTTCATCAGGTCGTTTGAACCTAAAGGTACCTCTGGGGGCTTTACCTACTGCTGTTCGATATCCTTTTATTATATACGCTGTTCTCATGGTCTAATTTCTTAATGGTTTACCTGTTTTTAGTGTATGCTCTATTCTTTCCAGGGTTTTACGTTCGGTTAGCAGTGAAAGTATCGCTTCTCTCTCCAGATCAAGTAGGTATTGTTCTGACACCATTGTTGGTTCAGACAAATCTCCACCTGCCATTACATAACCCAATTTATTCGCGATTTTTTTATCGTGTTCTGAGGCGTAACGACCTTTCTCCAGACTATCGGTTCCAACCATGAACATACCCAAGGCTTGCTGTCCTAGAACCTTCACCTTTTTGGGAGCAGGTTGGGTATACCCGTCTTCAAGCATTTGAAGTGCATGTCTCTTTGCTGTTGCAATTTGACGATCTGCATTTACAACTACGAGGTCTTTTCCTTTTTGGAAATAGCCAAGACCGAAAGCTTCTTCAGCCGAGGTAGCTACTTTGGCCATGGCAATATTGATAAATGCGTCTCTTAGTCTGTTCAATTTAACATCATCCTTTACCCAGAGTTCTGAAACTCTTTTGGTCATTTCTTTAGTTCCTGCTCCGGCAGGGATAATACCCACTCCGAATTCTACAAGTCCGGTATATGTTTCAGCGGCTGCAACCACCATATCTGCGTGCAGACCCATCTCACAAGCTCCTCCAAAGGTCATTCCTCTTGGCGTAATCAAAGTTGGTACTGAACTGTACTTCAACCTCATTACTGTATTTTGAAACATTCGAGTCGCCATGGACAATTCATCATATTCTTGCTCAATGGCAAGCATAAAAGCCATCGCTAAATTCGCTCCAACAGAAAAATTTGCCGCCTGATTTCCGAGAATAACAGCCTCATATTCTTGTTCTGCCAGATCTATTCCTTTGTTGACTGCTTGAAGAACTCCACTACCAATTGTGTTCATTTTAGACTGAAATTCAACATTTAAAACTCCATCACCTAAATGTTGAATTGAAGCTTCTTTGTTTGACCAGATCGTTTTAGTTTCGCGGATATTATCTAAAATAATAAATGCATCCTGTCCTGGAATTTTAATTTGTTTTCCCTCTTCAATATCGAAATAGGTTTTAGCTCCTTCCTTAAGACCATAAAACGATTTACTTCCTTTGGATAACATCTCAGTCACCCATTTATTTGGAGTGTAACCTTCCTTAGTCATCATCTCAATACCTTTTTCGACACCAATGGAATCCCATATTTGAAAAGGGCCGTGCTCCCAACCAAAACCGGCCTTCATTGCATCATCGATACGGTAGAGCTCATCGGAAATTTCTGGAATTCTATTCGAGGCATATGCAAACATGGATGAAAGCGTTTTTCTGAAAAATTCACCTGCCTTATCTGTTCCTTTCACAAGAATTTTAAATCTGTCAATAACATTTTCAACTGATTTTGTATTTCCTAGTGTAGAAAACGATACTTTATTTGCCTCTCTGTACTCTAAGCTATCAAGATCGAGTACAAGGATTTCTTTTTTACCGTTTGATAGTGTTTTTTTATAAAAACCCTGTTTTGATTTACTCCCCAACCATTTATTTTCCATCATGGTGTTGACAAAATCAGGAATCGCAAAACTATCGTGCATTTCGTCGTTTGGCGCATTTTGGGATACACCATTTGCAGTGTGTACCAGGGTGTCAAGCCCGACAACATCAATTGTTCTGAAAGTAGCAGATTTTGGTCTGCCTATAATAGGACCCGTAAGTTTATCCACTTCTTCAACAGTTAGGCCCATCTCTTTCACAATATGAAATAGACTCATGATACCAAAAATACCGATACGGTTTCCTATAAATGCCGGAGTGTCTTTTGCGAGTACAGAAGTTTTTCCCAAAAACTTTTCACCGTACATCATCAGAAAGTCTTTTACCTCTGACGAACAGGATGGTCCAGGAACAACTTCAAAGAGTTTTAAATATCTTGGAGGATTAAAGAAATGGGTAACAGCGAAATGTTTTTGAAAGTCTTCGCTTCTTCCTTCATTCATGAATTTGATCGGGATACCGGAAGTATTTGAACTGATGATACTTCCTTTTTTTCGAAATTTTTCAATCTTTTCAAAAACTAGCTTCTTGATATCTAATCTTTCAACGACCACTTCTATGATCCAATCTGCATCTTTGATTTTTTCCAAATCATCTTCAAGGTTACCTGTACTGATGCGCGAAGCAAAAGATTGATCGTAAATTGGAGATGGTTTCGATTTTAAAGAGGCTTTCAGGCTGTCATTAACAAGTCTGTTTCTAACCTGAGCATCTTCAAGAGTCAGATTTTTAGCTTCTTCCGCTTTGCTGAGTTCTCTGGGAATGATATCCAAGAGTAAAACCTCAACACCGATATTAGCAAAATGACAAGCGATTCCGGAACCCATTATTCCAGAGCCTATCACAGCTACTTTTTTGATGTGTCTTTTTTTCATTAGATGATAATTTGTTCTTTATTTTAGTCCTTAAATATTGATTTTTCGCAAATGAGTTCATTGATCAGGTCAGTCACTTCAAAAAAGTGATCTATTTTAACCGGATCTAATTTGTCTCTAATTTTTTGATTGAATTTATATACTGACTCTTTCGATACTTCTCGCTTTTCTATCCCAAAGGCCGTCAGTTTGATAAAAACACCTCTTCCGTCTTCCGGATTTTTTTCACGATAGATCAATCCTCGTTCTTCCATGCTTTTAAGAATTCTGGATAAGCTTGTTGCCTCCATTCCCATGGATGGCCCTAAAGCTGTGGAGGCAGTACCCTTTTCTGCATCAATATATAGTAGGGCCATGGCAACAGCCATCGTACTGTCGTGTTTTGCGGCCTGTTCATTATATATTTTTGCAACGGCTTGCCAGGTCGCTCGTAAGGCGTGATCTATTGATTTTTCTTTTTGCATCTGTCAAATATAGCAAAAAATACTATGCATGCATAGTATTTAAAAAAAAAGTTAAATTTTAACAGAAATATTTGTACATTGAATCCTCAACGATTGATCAACCAAACTAAATCAGTTTTTATGGAAGTACGTGAATTAATAGGGAAAATAACCCTTCAAGAAAATATAAGCCCTATTGAACGGAATAAAATCAGCGGAACATTTGTTATTCATGTTCCGAACCCTTTGGCATCATATTATAGTCGTTTTACAGAGGTAAACCGACCAAATTCGATTGTTTTAGCTACTAAAAACTCCGTTTCTTTCGAAAAGATTCTAAGAGCGACAAAAATTATTAATGAGAATCACAATCTTGCTTTAAATGGTGCCAAATGTGAGGTCACTATCGGAAGAAATAAATATAGTGGTATTCGAATTACCGGAATTGACAGGTATACCAAGATTGATAACATACAAACAGCGTATCAGGAAGGTGGCTTTGAATTTCATAAAAACGTAAAACTGGCCAAAGGTACTGATGCTATGATCAGGGTCAACAAATTTTTTAACTTTATTGATGTCGAAGAAAATATATACCAGTCACCAAATAATAAGGACAGATTTTATTTTGAGATTCCTCGTTATGTGAATTGGAACGACTTTAGAGAGATTACTTTTGACATCAAAAATAATATTTCTGTGACCAATTATGATATTGCAAAAGGAATTATCTACGAAAAGGAAGGAATCACAGACATTCTGCGTGTGATCAAACCTAATATCACGGTCGATATGGTTAAGCAAATCAGAGAAAAGTATTTGGATAGACTTAGCTAAGAAAATTATCAATTTTTCGGTATTCATTTTACTATATTTGAATTTTTAAAATTCTTTTATGGAGAAAATTTTAGTGGCTGAAAATATTGTAAAGAACTTCGGCAATTTCAAGGCCTTAAACCAAGTGTCTTTAGAGGTTCCAAAAGGCAGTATTTTTGGCTTGTTAGGTCCTAATGGTGCTGGTAAAACAACTTTTATCAGGATTATCAATCAAATTACCATGCCAGATGAAGGGCAGGTTTACTTTGATGGTAAACCTCTTGCGCCTGATGATGTCCATTATATAGGTTATTTACCTGAAGAAAGAGGTCTTTATAAAAGGATGAAAATTGGTGAGCAGGCTCTTTATCTTGCACAGCTGAAAGGCTTGTCCAAGCAGGACGCTAAAAATAAATTGAAATTTTGGTTTGAGAAATTCGAAATCACACCATGGTGGAATAAGAAAGTAGAAGAACTTTCAAAAGGAATGGCTCAGAAGCTGCAATTTATTATCACTGTGCTGCACGAACCCAAATTATTAATATTTGATGAACCTTTTAGTGGATTTGACCCGATTAATGCAAACTTGATCAAGGATGAAATCATCAACCTAAAAAATCAGGGAGCTTCTATCATTTTTTCAACACACAGAATGGAGTCAGTTGAAGAACTTTGTGAGTATATCGCTCTGATTCACAAGTCAAATAAAGTGCTGGATGGAAAATTATTAGATATAAAAAAGCAATTCAAGACAAATACCTTTGAAGTAGGCTTGTCAACATCCAATAAATCAAGCCTGAAAATGGAACTAAAAGAAAGATTTGAGGTGACTCCTGCGAGTTTTAAATCACTTGATGATGATCTAAAACTGAATATCAAGCTAAATAACGGGAATACATCTTCTGATCTGATCAAATATTTGAACAGCAAATCATTTATTACTCATTATAAAGAGGTCATTCCAAGTGCGAATGATATTTTTATTCAAACAGTAAATAAAAATTCTTAAATCTAATTCTGTCAATTTTTCAAATGAATAAATTAAAGCTAATTATACAAAGAGAGTTTCTGGCAAAGGTTAAAAACCGAACTTTTATTGTCATGACTTTTTTAAGTCCGATCTTAATGATTGGTATGATTGCCCTTGTTGCTTTATTGACCAAAAGTAGTATCGAGAAAAAAGGGACGGTTGCTTTTGTAGACGATTCCGGTCTTTTTCAAAGTGATGATTTTGCCAAGGATAAATCTATATCGTTTGAAAATCTAACAGAAATTGGTCTTGAAAAAGCCAAGATTATTGTGAATGAATCTTCACATGAAGGATTGTTGTACATACCTTACAGAGACAACCTGGATGAGATCGCCGCAAATATTCAGTTTTTTTCTGAGGATTCACCGAGTATGATTACCATTTCAACTTTAGAGAAAATACTCGATAAAAAACTAGAGAATGAGAAAATGAAACAATTGGGCATAGATCTTGTCAAATTGGAAAGTTCAAAGGTCAGTATAGATATCAGAATGTCGAATTTTAGCGGTATAAAGTCTTCTAAATTGATCAATGGAATCAAAATTGGGATTGGAATGGGGGCAGGTTATCTTATCATGATGTTTATTTTAATTTATGGATCAATGGTGATGAGGAGTGTTATTGAAGAGAAAACCAGTCGGATCATAGAAGTAATTATTTCATCAGTTAAACCATTTCAGTTGATGTTAGGCAAAATATTTGGTACGGCCCTGGCGGGTTTAACACAATTTGTTATCTGGGGACTTTTGATGGGAGTGATTTTTATTGGCAGTTCATATTTTTTCGGAGTAGAATTACACAATAAGGGTGTTGGAATGCCTAATAATGGTATTGGAATGCAACAGGTGGCAACTGATCAAATGAACCAACTGGCTCAAAATGAAACTCAACTGCTTTTTGATGAATTGATTAGTTTACCTTTGGTGAGTACATTTGTGTTTTTTATTCTATACTTTTTACTGGGGTATTTATTATATAGTTCCTTGTATGCAGCAATAGGAGCTGCTGTTGACAATGAGACCGATACACAACAATTTATGCTTCCTATTATGCTGCCCTTAATGTTAGGAGTATACATTGGGTTTGCAACCGTAATCAACGATCCTCACGGCACTGTGGCCACAGTTTTTTCAATGATTCCTTTCACATCACCGATCGTAATGCTGATGAGGATTCCTTTTGGTGTTCCATGGTGGCAGATATTGATTTCTTTAACTTTGCTCATGCTGAGTTTTTTAGCGATAGTTTGGGTTGCGGCAAAAGTGTACAGAGTTGGGATATTGATGTATGGAAAAAAGATCAGTTATAAAGAATTAATGAAGTGGGTACGTTATTGATCCATATTTAAAACAAGATAGAAATGCCAAAAATATTAATTATTGAAGATGAAGATGCTATAAGACGTGTACTGATCAAGATCATTAAAAATGAGAGCAGTACCTACGAAGTTGATGAAGCAGAAGATGGTTTAGCCGGATTTAATAAGATAGAAGTTGCAGATTATGACTTGGTGTTATGTGATATTAAAATGCCAAAAATGGATGGAGTTGAAGTGTTGGAAAAAGCTTTGTCCTTAAAACCTGAAATACCTTTTATCATGATTTCAGGTCATGGGGAGTTAGAAACAGCTGTTCAAACTATGAGACTTGGAGCTTTTGATTATATTTCAAAACCACCAGACTTAAATCGTTTGTTGAATGCGATCAGAAATGCACTTGACAAAAAGCAACTTGTCGTTGAAAATAAAAGACTGAAGAAAAAGGTTGACAAGAATTATGAAATGATTGGCGAAAGCCTGGAAACAAAAAAGATTAAAGCGATCATTGAAAAAGTTGCTCCAACTGAAGCGCGTGTATTGATCACAGGTGAAAATGGAACAGGAAAAGAACTTGTTGCCCATTGGTTACATCAAAAAAGTGAGCGTTCGAAATTTCCGATGATTGAAGTGAATTGTGCAGCAATTCCCTCAGAATTAATTGAAAGCGAATTATTCGGTCATGTCAAAGGTTCATTTACAGGGGCTAATAAAGACAGAGCAGGGAAATTTGAGGCGGCCAACGGCGGCACCATTTTTTTAGATGAAATAGGTGATATGAGTCTGTCTGCTCAGGCAAAGGTATTGAGGGCCTTACAAGAAAATAAAATTAGTAGGGTAGGGAGTGATAAGGATATTAAAGTAGACGTTCGTGTGATAGCGGCAACGAATAAAAAGTTAAGTAAGGAAATATCTAAAGGAAGGTTTAGAGAAGATCTTTACCATCGCTTGGCTGTTATTTTGATCAATGTTCCATCCTTAAATGAACGAAAAGATGATATTCCAATACTAGTAGATCATTTTTCTGAGCTTATTGCTGAACAGCAAGGAAATGCAAAAAAGCAGTTTAGTGAATCTGCTCTGGAGATGCTCAAAAAGTATAACTGGACCGGTAATATCAGAGAGTTGCGAAACGTTGTGGAAAGACTGACCATTTTGGGCCAAGAAATCATTACAAAAGAAGATGTGCTTCTTTTTGCCAACAAGTAATAGACTAAGAACAGTTTAAAATACTAATTACCTTTTCTTTTTCTGTACTCGTGTAAAAGGCGTTTATTGAAATTCATTTCAGCCTGATATAAGGCCAAAAGTTTGGCAGGTGTTAGGATTTTTGAAAGCTCCGTATACATTTCTTCTCTAGTCACAGACGCCTCTTTTTCGCTGTTCAGCATGCCGAAAATGATATTACTGGCTTCCTCATCACTTAAATTTTCAGGGCCACCGACTTCTTTAATTCGTCGTCTGTCCTTTCTTCCTCTCTCCACTTTTAATTTGTACATTTTTTTATCGTACTGATTGTAGACTGGCCAGAATTTTTCTGCTTCCTCTACACTGAGATCAAGTTCATTTGTGATGTAGGCAGTTTTGAAGGCTTTCATTCGTTCTTTTCCTCCCTGTTGAGCAATTGCCTTCATACAAAATGTAAAAGCTAATAGCGCAATTATGATTGTTTTGTTCATGTTGTCAATTTTCTAAGATTAAATGCTCAATATCAATAGTATTTAAATATTCATCGACTTCAACCTCCGGGTACAATACCTGGTCAAGTTCAACGTCATTGAATGCTTCTGCAATTTCATAAGAATTTAGTTCAACGAGATCCGATTCGATCCAATTTATGAATTCTTCATCCTGAAAAACGATCTGGCTTTTTGCGTTTTGTGCAGGATTCTTGTATTTAATGCCAAAAAACAATAAAATGGAAGCAGCAATTGATAATGCTAAGATTCTGATATAATTATTTTTTAATGGAACTATCTTAGTTGTTTTAAGCTTTTTGAGTTTTGGTTCATTTTCATCAAAATAACCATCGGGAATTTTAAATCCGTGCTCCTTTCCAATCTGATCTAAACTAAAGTTGTTTTTTTTATTGGATTTTAGATCAGAATTTGTGTCAGAATTGGAATCATTAGAATCCATCTTCTGCTCAATACGAGCTTCCATCTTTTCAAAATAGGCTTTTGGAACAGTAAATCCAGGACCTGATTTTTTTAAGTTGTTTAGTATGTTTTCCTTTTCTTGATCCATGATCTCTTATGATTGATTTACAAGAATTGATTCTATTTTTTTTCTGGCATGATGATACGAAGCTTTTAAAGCTCCTACCGAAGTATCGAGGATGTGAGACATTTCTTCATATTTTAATTCATCAAAATACCTCATGTTAAAAACAAGTTGTTGTTTATGAGGCAAGCTGATAATTGCCTTTTGTAGTTTTAGTTGAATTTCATCACCATCAAAATAAGTGTCAGCTTTTAAGTTCTCTACACTTTGTTCCTGTAATGTCTGAAGGTCAATATGCATTCGATTTGCTTTCTTGTTTAAAAAATTGATTGACTCATTCGTGGCGATGCGATACATCCAAGAATAAAGTTTACTGTCTCCTTTGAATCCATCAATATGTTTAAATACTTTTAAGAAAGTATTCTGTAAAATGTCATCAGTATCTTCATGATTCAAAACCATCTTTCTTATATGCCAATATAGCCGCTCCTTATGCGTTGAAACAAGGGTTCGATACGATGCATCCCTTGTGCTAAGATCCTTTAACTGACTGATAAGAACTGCTTCGTCAAGCACTATCGTTTATTTAGTAAGACTGTGAAAATGGCAAAAGGTTTAAAGTTCATTAAAAAAAAGAAGACAACAAAATTAAACCTAAAATCTCATTGAGACTTTTAGATTGAGTACCCGACCGCTTAAATAGTTCGGAATGGCGACATAACGATTGGAAGATACGTCTTTGACCCATGTATTGGTGATTGAATTCTGATTATCAAACATGTTGAATAACTCAAGTCCTGTAGATAATTGTTTAAACTTTTTCTGCCATTCAGCTTTTGGCGGGTTATTTAGATCGACAAAAATATAGGAAATACCGATGTCTGATCTGAAATAGGGTTTTAAACGGTTTTGATATTGATAAGGATCTGCATAGGAAGGAGAGCCACCGGGAACTCCTGTGTTATAAACCAAGTTCAGGTACATTTTAAGACTGGGTACTGAAGGAACGTAGTCTTGAAAGAGCAGGCCAAATTTAAATCTTTGGTCAGTTGGCCTTGAAATATAACCCCTGTTGTCAATGTTTTCTTCAGTTTGTAGGTAGCCAATACTAAACCAAGATTGAGTTCCGGGAACAAATTCTCCGTTGAGTCTAAGATCAACTCCAGCAGCGTAAGCAATTGCATTATTTTTTGCCCTGTATCTGATTTTAACATTATCAATGGTAAATGGATTTACATCAGTGAGATGTTTATAATAAACCTCACTCACAAGTTTAAAGGGTCTGTCCCACAAATCAAAGCTAAAATCGTGTCCCAAAACAATATGGATTGACTTTTGGGCTTTTACTTCAGGATGAACGGTTCCCAGAGAGTCACGTAATTCCCGATAGAAGGGAGGCTGATGATATAGTCCTCCGGAAACTCTGAAAAGCATATCAGTATCCCAATTGGGTTTGATTGAAAACTGACCTCTCGGACTCACTACAGTATGGTTATCCGATTGAAGACCTTCTCCTTCGATCTGCCAATGCTGAGCTCTTAAGCCAAGGTTATACCAGACTCTGTGTCCATTGATAAAAGATTTTTTACTCCACTGTGCAAAACCTGAAATACGCTGAATGGTCACATCATTTTCTGCATCGATATTGATAAAGGGGAAGATAGGCCCAGTGAATGGTTCGTAAGGCTCGTCATTTCTTGATAATAAATACGGAGGTCTCAATGAAAATCCTGAAGAGTCAACAACCTGCCATTCATTGATCTTGTCTTTTATATTTTCATGCTGATATTTGGCTCCAAATTCAAAAAGATTTGAGTTCAGTCTCCAGTTTGCTGTAAGTTTTATGCTATTGATCTGTGCTTTTAAATTGTTTCGTGCATGGTCTAATTGAGAGCCGATCGATTGAACTAAATTACTATCTCCAAAATTATCTGAACCAAAATCGGCATTAACTTCTCCAAGTCCGTAAAATGAAAGTATATCATAATATTCCTGTTCTTGCGTATTGTAAGAGGATGCTGTCAAGGAAACTGAGAGCTCATCTGAAAATTTATAATTTCCCTTTAAAGCTCCAAAAATAGTTCGGTACTGATCCTGTTCATTTCCTTCGTAATTGACCACTAATGATAAAGGATTTGCCAAGGTCCCAAAGTTTGTTTGCCTTGATCTGGGGGTAAAATCAAAATTATTCAAAGAATAACTACCCAAAAAATCCAAAGAGAATTTCTCACTAAAGTCATAGGACAGGTAGGCCTGAATATCAGTAAAATTCGGGTTAAAATTGGCATCAATGTCATTGCTGTTTAGAAACAGACTATTATTTCTATATCGGGCTCCAACAAGGGCTTTGAACTTTTCATTCTTTGAAAGGCCTTCTACCGATACCGAGGCTCCAAGAAAACTAGCTTCCAAGCTCGCACCAAAACGAGAGGGCTTTCGATACGTAATGTCGAGTACAGAAGAAAGTTTATCTCCGTATTTAGCCTGAAACCCTCCAGCTGAAAAGTCAACATTTTGAGTTAATTCAGGATTTACAAAACTCAATCCTTCTTGCCGTCCTGATCGAACGAGAAAGGAGCGATAAATTTCAATTCCGTTAACATAGACCAGGTTTTCTTCAAAACTTCCTCCTCGGACATTGTATTGTGTACTTAATTCATTATTGAAGTTAACCCCCGGAAGTGTTTTAAGCACACTTTCTATTCCTTGATTGGCACTTGGAATGATACGCGCCGTTCTGCTACTGATATCAACCAAGCCCTGAGCATTCGCTCTTTGATCAATGATGATCACTTCATCAATGGATTCAGTTTTATAATATAAGCGCGGAGAGAAGTATAATGTTTTACCTTTTTGGATCCTAAAAGTTTTACTAAAACTGTTATAGGAAACATGACCATACCTTACTTTTATATTTTTTCCTGCAGGAACAAGTATTTCATAAGAACCATCTTGTTTTGTTACGGCACCTAAGTTACCGATGCTCACTGTGGCGTTTTCAATAGGTCTATTGATGCTATCCAGCACCTTGCCTTTTAAGGTCGCCGTTTGAGCTGATAATACTTGTGCAAATAGGCTGAAAAGAAAAATGATAAGGAATTTTGCTTTCAAAGGGCTATCAAGGTTTAATTCTTCTTGTTAAATTTAATGGTAAATGTACTAGAATTATTTACATTATCAGTGACAACGACTTTTACATTATGTAAAGTTCCTTCTAGAGGTCTGTCTGAGAAATCATAAGTTAAAATTCCGGTTTTTGGATTGTAGGCCATACGAATCCATTTGCCATCTAATTCCACTCTGTAGGATTTGACACCAGACCCTTTATCGTGAATTTTGATCTTAAGTTTGGTAAATTTAGTAAGCCATTGTTCATTTTTAAAACCTACAGCTCGTATTGTAGGCCTGTATTTATCGTGCATCAAAGTGAACTCACCTAAACCTTTACTTAAGGTATAAATAGTATTATCTTTTCTTCTGGTACTCACATAATATAATTTGCCATATCTGTTTTTCTTGGCAATGTGCAAGGTTTTTAACTCCTCTGCACTGTAGTCTGTAACATCAAATGAGAGCCTAAAACTTTTATGAACAGGAACACTACTGTTGTGTAACTTTACAATGCCATCTATATTACTGTAATCAAAATAGAAATCTTCATAAAAAATATTTTTTGGAAAATAAGCTGTAATGTTCGCATCGCTGATTGTGTTGACATCATTCGCCCTAAAGAAGTGAGCTGTTTTTTCGACCTTTTTCGGAATAATAATGGAGTCTTTTCTTCCTTTGATCGGTATGATCAATTTTGTTTTGTTTCCTTCAAAGTCTTTGGCAATGATTGAGACATTGTATTCCATACTGTCCTTTACTTTGATAAATCCATCATTGCTAAGCTTCTTATAAAGACTTAGATTATTAATGTCATGTTCAACGAAGCATTTTTGAACCCTTTGCTTTAGCTTGATCAGCCTTTCAAAATCGATATAAGAATTGATCAGTCTGGATTCATCAAATGAAAATTTATCTGCCGTAAATTGAAATACCTTTTCACCATTGACATTCATTTCCAGAGAATACAATCCATTTCTATTGATAGCGCCATCAAGACGATCATAAGCATTTATTCCAAACCCTATTTCTCCATGCGCGTAAATTGTATTGGCCAATAGGTCACCATCATATTGACGATTGAACACCAATTGAACTATTTCTGCTGATTGATTTACTTGTGAATTGTCATTTTTAGAATAAGCAAAAGCATTTTGAATTGTCGGGTTTTTGTGGTCAGGCACATTAATACCGAAAAACATAGGATTTAATGTGTTTGATTTTACATCTCTGATTTCATAATGCAGATGAGGACCACCCGAACTACCCGAGTTACCGCTAAGTGCAACTACTTCACCTTTTTTGACAAGCAGTTCAGAGGATTTCGGATAAAGACGTATCGTGTAACTTTCTTTCTCGTATTGTTTTTTACGAATGTAAGCATCGATCTCTGGTGAAAATTTCTGCAAATGCCCATAGACAGTTGTATATCCGTTAGGGTGGGTCACATAGAGCGCATTTCCATAGCCCCATAAGGAGACGTTAATTCTTGAAACATAACCATCAGCTGAAGCAACAACCTTATGACCTTCAACTTTTTGTGTCTTGATATCCAGACCTGCATGAAAATGGTTACTTCTTAATTCTCCAAATGTTCCTGATAAGACCAATGGAATCTCCAGCGGACTTCTAAAATAATCCTTTGGATGGTCGGTTTGAGGAAAAACAAATTGTACTATTCCCAGGAAAAAAAGTATAACAATTTTTGTGCGCATAATTGCGCTAAATTAATAATAAGACCTGAGATAAAAAACGATTTTTTTAAGTGATTATAAGTCAATATTTTGTCTAACTTTTCAGGGATTTTTGTCAAAATAGTTGTTTTATAAAATTAGGTGACTTAAATTTGTCTTAATTGTTTGATTCTTTGAGTTGATGAATAAATTATTTGAAATAGTGAATGATCTGGAGGCGAAGCTTTCGAAAATATTGAGTCAATACACTATTTTGCAGCAGGATAACATCAAATTATTGCAGCAAAAAAATAATCTTCAACAACAATTGACTAAGCAACAGGATGTGATCGATTCATTGGAAAGAAAATATGAATCATTGCGAGTTGCCAATACCATTGTAGGCAGCAAAGAAGACAAACATGCAACAAAGCTTAAAATCAATACATTGATTAGAGAAATCGATAAATGTATAGTACAATTAAGTGACTAAAATATAAAATAGTAAGAATCTGAAGATTAAAGTTACCATAGCAGATAGAGTTTATCCACTAACAATTAGAAATGAGGGAGAGGAAGAAGGCATCAGGCTTGCAGTGAAGAAGATAAACGAAATGGTAAAACAGTTCGAACAAAATTATGAAGTAAGAGATAAACAAGATGTTTTAGCCATGTGTGCTTTACAGTTTGCGTCTCAGAAGGAAGTGAAAACTGTTCATGAAAATCAGGATTCAAAAAAAATAGAAAGCAAGTTAGCAGAGTTGAATCAATTATTGGATTCTCATCTTGTTTAAGTTCTTTTAAAGAAAACAATTACTGCCTACATTAGTTATTTGTTTAATAAACTCAACACTATCAATTTAAAAAGGATGAGTTTTTAAAGTGAAAGCGTGCCTAACTAGACGACTTGTTCGTTTTAAAATTGGATACTTGACCTTTAAGTTAGTCCTAAACTTGTTTACAAGGAGTTTACAAAACCATAACCGATGTAGGCTTTTTTATATATTTATATATTATGATAGAACCAATCAGCATAGCCATAGCCATTGTCGCCCTAATTTCAGGATATTTTATTGCCAAACTTCTGGAAAAAAAGAAGGCATCTTCAACCCTTGTCAATGTTAGAAAACAGTCTGAGACAATCTTGAAAGAAGCTAAAATTGAAGCAGATGGAATAAAAAAAGACAAAATACTACAAGCCAAAGAAAAGTTTATCGAACTGAAATCAGAACATGAGAAGGTCATTATTTCAAGAGATAAGAAAATAAATGAAGCTGAAAAAAGAATAAGAGATAAGGAGTCAAAAGTTTCTCAGGAACTTGATAAAAATAAAAAAGTCAATATCAATTTAGACGAAAAGAACAAGCAGCTTCACAACAGGCTTGAACATATCGAAAAAAAGAAAACCGAAATTGATAAGTTACATAAAAGACAGGTGGAGCAGCTGGAAGTTCTCTCTGGTTTTTCAGCTACTGAGGCTAAGAAAGAATTGGTAGAAACACTAAAGGAAGAAGCTAAGAGTGATGCAATGGCCTTTATACAAAGTACACTTGAGGAGGCTAAAATGGGTGCTCAGCAAGAAGCTAAAAAGATTATTCTGAATACCATACAGCGTATTGGAGTTGAACAAACTATCGATAACTGTGTTTCTGTGTTTAACCTTGAGAATGACGATGTCAAGGGAAGAATTATTGGTAGAGAAGGAAGAAATATTCGTGCCATAGAGTCAACTACTGGGGTTGAAATAATTGTTGATGATACGCCAGAGGCGATTATACTTTCATGTTTTGATCCGGTTCGAAGAGAAGTTGCAAGATTATCATTACATAAACTGGTTACAGACGGAAGAATTCACCCTGCAAGAATCGAGGAAGTTGTTGCAAAAACAACCAAAGAAATTAATGAAGAGATCATAGAAGTTGGTAAGCGAGCGGTGATTGATCTTGGAATTCATGGATTACATCCGGAATTGATCAAAACTGTAGGAAGGATGAAATACAGATCTTCTTACGGACAAAATTTGCTGCAGCACTCGAGAGAGGTAGCGAATTTATGTGCTGTGATGGCTTCTGAATTAGGCTTGAACCCAAAAATTGCCAAACGAGCTGGTTTGTTGCATGATATTGGTAAAGTGCCAGATACAGATACTGAATTACCACACGCGATCTTAGGAATGCAATGGGCTGAAAAATACAATGAGAAAGCAGATGTATGCAATGCAATTGGCGCTCACCATGATGAAGTAGAAATGAAATCTTTATACGCGCCAATCGTACAGGTATGTGATGCGATTTCCGGAGCCAGACCCGGAGCCAGAAGACAAGTTGTTGACTCGTACATCCAAAGATTAAAAGAGCTTGAAGAAGTTGCTTTTGGATTTAATGGAGTCCAGAAAGCTTATGCAATTCAAGCTGGAAGGGAACTCAGAGTTATAGTTGAAAGTGAAAAAGTGGATGATACAAAGGCAGCAGAATTATCATTTAATATTACCCAGAAAATTCAAAATGACATGACTTATCCTGGTCAAGTCAAAGTTACAGTGATCAGGGAAACAAGAGTTGTTAATGTGGCTAAATAGCTCTTTGATGGTTTTTTCGGTTTCTTTTTGTCGATCAATTTCAATCTTTAAAAAGATTCTTTCGTCTAAATAAGATGTTTTTAATTTTTGGGTTCATCTTTTAGCAGAGGAACTTTATCCTCCATATAATCCACAGGAGCGGTGATAGGTTTAGGAGCTTTAAACCTGTAACCAAAATAGACACTAAAATGATTTTGTGCAGGAGTAACAGTAATTGTTTCTGATGTTAATTTTTCATTAGTCAATCGGTTTTTAATTTCGCCTCCAAAGAATATTTTATCACCATTATAACCTCCCCCAAAACCGTAATTTAAAGCCAGATATGACTGGGTATAGTTACTTTTTGTTGATCCGGAGGGTCTTGCGTTTTTTGTTGTATAATAATCAATTCCTGCACTGGGTACTGCATAGGCGTTGGCAAACCAATATTTTTTTAGCACAAATGTATAATAATAGGCAACTGAAAGAGCTAGGTTCATGCCATTAAATTCATTGTATGTATCTCTGAAAACTCGATCGCCATTTGTATCAATAACGACGTCTGTTCCAGTTAAACTATAGAATGTGTAGTTTATTCCTGGCATAAAAGATCCTGCACTTTTAGCTTGTACTTCAGTTTGTGACTGAAATGCTCTCATAGAATAATTCTTATTGAATTTGTAACTTGAACTTCCGAAGAGTACGTTTGAAGACATTTCAGGAAACTGAAGTCTTCTATTATTATCTGAAATTACGAAATCACTACTGTTAGATATATAATATCCTTTGTCAATATTGTATTCCAAGACATGATTCCATTTGTCAAAAAGTAATTGTAAGCGAAGCCTGAAGGTGTCAGAGCCTCCTTTATTTTCCTTATCCTCATCCGATATTTTTGGTCTGACACCTATTCGGACAGAAAGAAATTTATAGCTAAACACAATAGCATATCTTAAATTTAGATTAGGCTTCAAATCTAGATTTACACCATCTTCTAATAATAAAAAAGTAGTGACATCATTGCTTACCTCTAGCTTAACATTAAAGCGCTTTTTATAATCAATGATGTATTCATCAACAATACTGTCTTTCGTGATTTCAGAATTTGCTTCTTGTTCTTGAGCGGATAAGGGAAATATGATTAAAATAACTAAAGCCCTAAAAAGGGTCATAGAAAATTGTAAGCTGCTATTTTCTACTTTTTTAATTACTTAAATTTAGTATTAATATAATCATTGATTTCAGCAATCGACTTGATTTCATGTGAAGAATTACCACTTCTTACATAAAACTTTTCCTCAAGTTGACCATTTTTATTCTTGTATTTTAAAAATAATGGTTCATTGGCAGAAATAACTTTAATTTTACAGATAAATTTATCTTCAATTCTCTCAAACTGAGTTCTGATATATCTACTCACATATTTTACACCCATGAGTTTATGCATTATATTTCTCAAGTGCACTTCGTAATAGTCAGCATCTGTTTTTTTTAGGGTTTTGAAGTCTTTTTCCAAACCAAGAATATTTTTATCATCATCAACACCAATCATCAGAATACCACCATCTGTATTGCCAAATGCAGCAACGGTTTTCATAATAACTTTTTCGAGTTCAGGATTTACTTTTTCTTGTCTATAGTCCCATCTTAAGGAAGATTTAAACTCTAAATATCTGTTTTCATCTTGTTCTAACAATTCTTCAACTGATGGAATTTTCATTTTGTTTGGAAAATAGAAAAATCGTTTTCTAATCAGGAGTAAAAAACTACCGATAAGAATCAGAATCAATCCAATCCATGACCCAAACTTTACGAGAAATAAATTACTTTTTGAGCGCAAATGGCTATTAGGTACTGTATATAAATAGTATTGTATGCCACTATCATGAGAAAGTCTTTCGAAAGAATTCCAGTAAATTTCATTATTGTAACTAAAGTTAAATGTTCCTTTTGGAACATCCTTGAAATTAGCATAGTGTTTGGCGATATTGAGCTGCAAACTATCAATCACTTTGTTTGTAGTAAGGCTGTCACCATATTCCTGTTGAATTTCAGCATTTAGGTGTAACTCTTTTCCATCATGACTCATAAATGATAATCTCGGAATAATTTCGTCAGAGTTAATTTTCAATTCTTTGAA
>JAAESS010000010.1 GCA_024229195.1 Flavobacteriales bacterium
ACTTGCCTTTCCCTGAAGACCGTAATGTTCAAAAAGGATACTTTCTGCCCTAGCAGATTCGATCAAAAAATTATTGTAGTCCAATTCTTGCATCTCTAGATTGTTCAAATTATCTCAATATAAATCCATTTTTCATCGGGTCTTTTGGATCAAGTACAAAAGTATGCATACCTGTTATATGCGCTGTTCCTTCAACCTGAGGAATAACAGCTTTAAAAGGACCATAATCAACCTCTTTGATCACTGATCCAATAAATACTGAATCGGTAATACTCTCGATATTCATATTTTTACCTCTACCAATTTGATTTCTCATGTTATGAATCGCCATTCTACCTGATACACCAGATCCTGTAGGGCACCTATCTACTTCACCATCAGCAAAAATGCATACATTTCTGCTATCATTCGCTTCATCTTGTGGCTTACCTGTAAAAATCGTACCGTATAAAAAACTAAGGTCTTGTTCAAATGGATGCACAATTTCATGATTCTTTTGGATGACCGCTTTTTTGATAGCCATTCCTGTACTTATCAGTTGCTGATAGTAATCTTTTGATAAGTCAAAGTCAAAGTTGTGTTTATCCATATCCACATAGGCATAAAAAGCTCCGCCATAGGCAAGATCATATGTAATCGTTCCCAGTTCAGGAATTTCAACAGAATTGTCTAATCCGACAACAAAACTAGGAACACAATGAAATCTTACACCAATTATAGAGTCATTTTTAACTTGGGCATAGGAATTAATCCTGCCACAAGGCGCATCTATTTTAATCTCATTCTCACCCTCTCGAACTGTGACCCATTTCATTTCAATAGCAAGAGTAGTTAAGGCGATAATTGCATGACCACACATGGTTGAGTACCCCTCATTGTGCAGAAAAATTACGCCAAAATCTCCCTCTTTATCGTTTGGAGGGGTTAATATACAGCCATACATATCAGCATGTCCTCTTGGCTCAAACATGAGGGCTGTTCTGAGATGATCGTAATACTCTTTACAATATCTGCGATAATCCAGCACTGAATTTCCTTTTAGCTCAGGAAACCCTTGCACAATCACTCTCAATGGTTCACCGCCTGTATGCATATCAATTGTTTTGATCTGAATCCAGTTGGGATTTGGTTCAAATTGAGTTTTGCGCTGTATGTTTTGGTAGGTATTCATTATTGTTCAAATTCATTAAATCTTTAGATCATTATCCTTCCATTGCCCATAATAATAACGAGCCCCTATCAAATCCTCAGAAGCATGTCCAACAGATTTGAAAAAGGTAATTTCATTGTCGGATTGCCTTCCCTTGTGGGATCCTGAACACAATGCAAAAAGGTCAGCTTTTATGTCAGCTTCTTTTAGTATTCCGTTTTGAATCGGAATAACAATGTCTCCTGATTCTTTTAATCCTCCTTGGTATGTGTCAAGAAAAACAACAGACTTAGACACTGCCTTATCATCTGCTTCCCTCATATCTTTTTTATAAGCACCAACTAGGTCAAGGTGTTGCCCTTTTTTTAAATATTTCCCTAAAACAAGAGGTTTTTTTGATAGCGTTGCGCATGAGATAATATCAACCTCAGAAAGGACGTCAAAATAGTCTTTAACCGGAATAACTTCATATTGTTTTTGATCAAAACCCTGGCTAATGAGAGCTGCTTTCTTAAAATTTCTACCCCAGACGAAAACCTTTTTGATGGGTCTGATATCGCAGTGCGCCCTGATCAGATTCATTGACAATGCACCTGTACCCAAAATTAATATGCTTGAAGCATCTTTTTTTGCGAGATAAGAAGCAGCTAGTGCTGAAGTTGCAGCCGTTCGCTTTGCAGTTAAAGCCTTAGCATCGAGAATAGCTTTTACCATACCTTTATGCCCATCCATATAGAGGTATGTGCCTTGAATGGAAGGTAAATCGTATTTGCCATTGTTGGGGTTTACAGAAACAATTTTTATACCGATATCTGTTCCGGCTTCCCAGGAGGGCATTAACAATAAAGTAGAATCAACTGACTCCTCAGGATTGGGATAATCATGATGGTGTCTCATAGGTGTCTCAACTGAGCCATCAGCAAATCCTTTTTTCAAGGCTTCTATCAGCTTTTTAAAATCAGTGTGAGACGCTATAAATTCGTCAGTTATAAAAGGAATCTGATCCATTTACTTTTTTTAATAAAAGTAATTATTAGTTGGTATTAATCCTAAAGCACTTTCAAATTGAAGAAATGACAATAGAATTTCGAGATACTCAGACAAGATTCCCCAAATATTTTTTTATTATGCTAATAAAAACAAGAAGATTAATGGAAAAATTAAGCCTGCCAGGGCAAGCTTCCACCCTCTCGTCTTAAAGCCATTTTTTCCTAAAGGAATTAACATTCCGGTTATGGCAATAAGAATCATTCCTGCACCAAAAATATCGGAATACCAGATCCATGCTTTATTGGTTGATTTATGAAGAAACATGGTATCACCTATCAAAGGAGTTCTTTTTTTATATTCTAAAACACCACTTCCTGTGGAGGGATCAATATCTGCAATGACATTATCTTTAAAATGGATCCGCAAAGAATTATCATTCAGTCTGAAACTATCAAATTCATTTTCTACCTTCCAATCTAAAGTCGCCTCTTTTAAATAAACGTCATCAACCGCTGTCACATCCTCAGGTAAAATAATATTGACTTGTTTGGATTCATAGGTGTAATCCATAGGGTACCAATCTCTACGATGGTTCAGAATAATCCCTGAAAAGGAAAAAGCAATCAATAATCCAACATAAAAATAGGCAAAGTCACGGTGTAAATTTCGATTCGTAATCTTTTTCATTGTAGGGAAAAGTTTAGATGTTTTAGAATCACGAAAATAACATGATTTTTTTATTTTCGTCAGGTAATTGGATCATTTTTTCTAAACTAAGACCTAGCTTTTTTAAAATGCTTATTGATCTATCGTTATCAGGATCAACAATTGCAATAATTTTCTCGAGTTCTAAATTTATGAGACCGTGGTCATAAATAGCTTTTGTAGCCTCAAAGGCATAGCCAAGGCCTCTATATTTAGGTAATAATCCAAAGCCAATATCAACAAAATCTAAGCCATCTCTGTCGATCAAACCTGCTATTCCAATAAAGTTCTGGGTAGATTTTAAGGTCAATGCATAAAAACCAATACTGCTTTCCTTATAAGATCTTAAAAATTTGTTTGTTATGTATTCCTCAGCATCTGCAATTGAATGAACCCCCCGATCTCCAATGTTTTGAATCCAATCCTTATCATTCATTAGTTCATATAGACAAGTCGCATCCTTTAGAGTAATCTTTCGGATATGCAAGCGTTCAGTGCTAAATAATCTCATAAGCCTTAAAAAGAAAATAAATATAATTCAATTAGCCGAGTACATCACTTTGTTTTTTATAAAAAGTATCGGATTGTAATTTCAGAAGATCCTTTGCTTTTTGCTTCTTATACTCATAAATTTCTTCATCTTTAGCCATGTCATAATAGACTTTTTCATTGAGACTGGTATCGGTTTCAAGTATAGATGCTCTCTGATTTTTTTGCTGGGTTACCCACACTTTTAAGGCATCTTCCTGTTCTTCAAAATTCAAATCATATGCGCCTTTTGGTGCCATGACTTTAGCAAATACAGGAGCTGTTTCAATGGCGATAAAAAGCAGTAGTATAAACAAAGATGGTAATGCAGGTAGTTCTTCAAGTGCGTTGATTCTGGCCATTAAGCCATCGAATCCATCAATGATTGGTTGGCTGTTGGCAGTTTGTAATTTTTGCTTTTCCCTGAGGCCGCTTAGTAAAGTTTCTTTTCGCGCTATCTTACTTGCACTACTTTCTTTAAGTTGTCTCAATTCCTGAAGTTGGGCATCATGCTTTTCTCGTTTTTCCTTATAAACGGGTCCTTTCCCGAGCTTCATCGTACCTTTAGTTCCTTCGGCTTCAGTAATATAGGTGTCATATAAATTATTTACTTCGTCTTCTTTTGCAATCACTTGATCTTGAATAGCTTTGATCTCTCCTTCAACACGCGCTATCTCTGGAGTAAATTGCCGGGCTATTTGATCCTGATTTAATAAAGTCATATTATTTTTCTGTTCTAGAAGCACCCGGTCAATTTCCTTTTCAAATATTTTTAATTCTAAAGGTTTTGAAATAACGATAGCAATGATCAAAGCCAAAACTAATCGTGGTGAAGCCTGAAGGAATTCCTTCCAAAACGAATCTCGTTTTTTAATAGTTCCAACAATAAACCGATCTAGGTTGAAAATGAGTGAACCCCATATCAATCCGAATAGAATGGCCATATATACATTGTCAAACACTGTATACAATGCATAGGCACTAGATACAAAAGCCATAACGGCTGTAAAAAAAACGGTACCACCAATACCGGCATATTTGATTTGTTCAGATTTTGGGCTTTCCTGAAGTAGGCCTGTGTCTGCGCCTGAGCACATCCAAAAGAATTTTTTTATCATAATGAGGTGGGTTTAGTTAAAAACAACGTATTAATTCTTCTATATGTTGCGCTTATATTGCCTTTGTTATAATAAAGTTTTGTTAAAGTTTTTGAATTGTTTAATTTTACTTCGTTCAAGACAAGAATTTGTATCGCTACGTTGCGACTCAGTAAAATTACTTCTTGCACTAAAAATATGGGTCTATTAAATAAATTATTCGGAAAGAAGTTTGAAGCTAAAAATAACTATGATCTGGTTTCCAAAGGGTTAGCAGAAGTGTTAGACGTGAATGTGGCTTACAACAAATATGGCGCCTACTGTATGCCGATTTCTTCCCAACACAGAACCATAAATCAAAAAATTTTAAAGGGAGAGGTTTTTGAACCGGACACGATACAATTTATGATAGAGAATGTCAAAGAGGGAGACATTATTCATGCAGGAACTTTTTTTGGAGATTTTTTGCCAGCAATTTCTCATGGTATTTCTGACAAAGCAAAAATTTGGGCATTTGAACCTAATCCGGAAAGTTATAGATGTTCAAAGATTACAATAATATTAAATGATATTCAGAATGTTAACCTTTTAAATGCCGGACTAGGAGATACTGAATCAAGCATCAATTTGAGAACAAAGGATAAGGATAATGTAAGCCTTGGAGGTTCCAGCACGTTCCTATTAAAGGACATAGGAGTCGATCATACAGAACAAATTGATATCCTGACAATAGATAGATCTATTCCAAAAGAAAGAATTATTTCAATAATTCAATTAGATGTTGAGGGCTATGAGCAGCAGGTATTAGAGGGTGCTTTGGAAACAATAAAAAGATGTAAACCAATCTTGATTCTTGAAGATGATCATGGTCTTACCAAGAGTGACTGGTTCAGAGATAATATATTGTCTTTAAATTATAAAGTTGACAAGAAACTGCATTTTAATAAAGTCTACTTACCTTGCTAGATAGTTGATTGGTTTTTTGACCACATTTTACTCTTTGTTTTATAATTTATGATCTATGGGTATCAATTTTAGGCAAAAACGAGTATTTAAATGTACTTTTGTCTCCTTATTTAAGTACCTATGAGTTTATTAAAAAATTTACAACAGCGCAGTCATTCTAGATGTGAATTATGTGGCTCTCCCGAGAAACTGAGCATCTATGAAGTTCCTCCAACTTCTGAGGGCAATGAAGAAGATAGTATCTTGATATGCGGGAATTGTAATGATCAAATAGAGAATCCCGATAATATTGATGTAAATCATTGGCGTTGTTTAAACGATAGTATGTGGAGTGAAGTTCCTGCTGTACAGGTAGTCGCTTGGAGAATGCTAACCCGACTAAGAGCAGAAGGATGGCCGCAAGATCTTTTAGATATGATGTATCTGGATGAGGAGAATTTAGCATGGGCAAAAGCAACGGGAGAAGGTGAGGCTGATGAAAACAAAATTATTCATCGAGATGTAAACGGAGTTGTCTTGCAAGCCGGAGATTCGGTTGTACTGATAAAAGATTTAAAAGTGAAGGGCTCAAGTTTGGTTGCCAAACAAGGCACTGCAGTTAGAAGAATTTCATTAGACAGAGACAATGCTGAATTTATTGAAGGTAAAGTGGGCCCTACTCAAGTTGTGATCATTACCAAATATGTTAAGAAAATTAGCTGATGAATTATTGACCTGAATACATCTCAGCATAATTTTTATAGAACAGCGGGATGGTTTCAATCCCTTTTAAATAATTAAAAATTCCAAAATGTTCATTTGGTGAATGAATCGCGTCACTGTCTAAACCAAATCCCATCAATATTGTTTTACTTTTTAATTCCTTTTCAAAAAGGGCCACAATAGGAATACTACCTCCTGATCGCTGGGGAATAGCCGGAACACCAAAAGTTTCCGTATAGGCTTTATTAGCCGCTTGATATCCGATATTATCAATAGGAGTTACATATGGGTGCCCACCATGGTGAGGAGTTACTTTAACTTTTACAGCTTTTGGGGCTATACCTTCGAAATGATCCATAAATAATTTGGTGATCTCATCAGGATCTTGATCAGGAACCAGGCGCATTGAAATTTTTGCATATGCTTTACTCGCAATCACTGTTTTAGCACCTTCACCGATATAGCCTCCCCAGATACCATTCACATCCAGTGTGGGTCGGATGGAGTTTCTTTCATTGGTTGAATAACCGGTTTCCCCGTATACTTCTCCTATATCAATGGATTTTTCATAGGCTTCTAATGAGAACGGAGCCTTTGCCATTTCTTTTCTTTCTTCTGCTGTTGCATCGATTACCTTATCATAAAAACCAGGGATGGTAATATGATTATTCTCATCGTGCAGGGAGGCAATCATCTTGTTCAGTATATTAATCGGATTTGCAACAGCTCCGCCATACAAACCTGAATGTAAGTCTCTATTTGGTCCTGTAACTTCAACTTCTACATAACTTAAGCCTCTAAGTCCTGTGGTAATTGACGGCTGTTGGTTGCTAATCATTCCTGTATCTGAAATAAGGATCACATCATTACTCAATTTATCCTGATTTCTTTCTACAAACCATTCCAGGCTCGGTGATCCAATTTCTTCTTCTCCTTCGATCATAAATTTAACATTACAAGGCAATGAATCTGAATTCATCATGATCTCAAATGCCTTTACATGCATATACATCTGTCCTTTATCATCACATGAGCCTCTTGCATAAATTGCACCATCAGGATGTAATTCTGTTTTTTTAATTATCGGTTCAAATGGAGGTGAATCCCATAAATCAATAGGATCAGCAGGCTGTACATCATAATGACCATATACGAGGATAGTTGGTAAATCAGGATCAATGATATGCTCGCCGTAAACAATTGGATAACCCGGTGTTTCGCAGATTTCAACTTTTTTACATCCAGCTTTGTCAAGATAGTTTTTGACAGCTTCTGCAGTCAACAAAACATCCTTTTCATATGCCTTATCGGCGCTTACAGATGGTATTTTGAGCAAAGAAATCAATTCCTCAATAAATCTATCTTTATTTTGATCAATGTAGTTTTTTACAGCAGACATTTTTTACTAATTTTAGATGCAAACAAAGATAGAGAAAAGAATAGTTCTATTTTTTAAAAAACGGCCAGAAGCCGTTATTTAATTTCATTAAATCAACTTTAAGATGAAGTCTAGAAGAAACTTTATTCATAATACGGCAATGGCGGGGATAGGTCTGAGTGTATTACCCAATTTAAGCTTTGCCAATTCGTCACAAAACAGTAAAATCAATATTGGATTAATAGGAGTTGGACTTAGAGGGACGAACCACCTCAATAATTTACTCCTGAGGGATGATGTAAATGTAGCGGCCATTTGTGACATTGATCAAGAGAGGATCTCTCTTAATCTCGATCTTGTTGAGAAAGCAGGTCAGAAAAAACCCGAGGTTTTTGGAAAGAATGAGCTGGATTATAGAAATCTTCTAGAGCTAGATTCAATAGATGCTGTGATCATTGCAACACCCTGGTTATGGCATGCTCGCATGGCGAAAGACGCTATGCTTGCAGGTAAATATACCGGTCTGGAAGTTTCTGCGGCCAATACAATGGAAGAGTGCTGGGATCTGGTCAATACACATGAGCAAACCGGAACCCATTTGATGATCCTGGAAAATGTGAACTACAGGCGTGATGTTCTATCAGTGCTCAATATGGTCAAACAAAATGTGCTGGGTGAAATGATGCATTTCAGGTGTGGCTATCAGCATGATCTGAGATTTGTAAAACTCAATGACGGTAAATCTGCCTATGGTAAGGGAGTTGAGTTTGGTGAAAAAGGAATTTCTGAATCCAAATGGAGAACCCAACATTCACTCTTGCGAAATGCAGATGTTTATCCTACTCATGGTGTTGGGCCAATTGCTGCAATGACCGATATCAACCGGGGTAATCGTTTTGTTTCGATGACATCTCATGCCACAAAAAGCAGAGGGTTGCATAATTATATCGTTGAGCATGGAGGTGCTGACCATCCAAATGCTAAATTAAAGTTTAAAATGGGAGATGTCATTACCAGCACGATCGAAACTGCCAACGGTGAGACTATTATTGTAACACATGATACCAGTTTACCCAGACCTTATTCTTTAGGTTTTAGGGTACAAGGCACTAAAGGTCTTTGGGAAGTGGATGGTAACCGAATGTATGTTGAAGGTGTATCAGAGCCGCATAAATGGGATGATGCAGATTCTTGGTTAAAAAAATATGATCATCCGCTTTGGATAAAGTATGGAGAACATGCCATGGGAGCAGGTCATGGTGGTATGGATTTCTTTGTGATTCATGCCTTTGTAGAATCGGTGAAGCAAGAAATTGCTCCACCTCTTGATGTATACGATGCAGCAACATGGAGTGCTATAACACCTCTGTCTGAGTTGTCAATTGAGAATAATGGTCAACCCCAAGATTTTCCTGATTTTACAAGAGGATTATGGGTAAAAAGAGAGCCCTATAACAGGATCAAAGATACTTTCTAAAAACAGCAACAAATTTCTAGTTCTTTGTTTGCTAATCTGTAAAAATGATTATATTTGCAATCCTAAATTTTGCGGGCGTGGTGAAATTGGTAGACACGCTAGACTTAGGATCTAGTGCCTCACGGTGTGAAGGTTCGAGTCCTTTCGCCCGCACAA
>JAAESS010000011.1 GCA_024229195.1 Flavobacteriales bacterium
ATAATTGTAAATTCAAAATGAATAGATGAGTCTGGTCAATGCAAAAGAAATAGCTAAGGTTGTGAAGCTCGACAAATTCGGGTGGATCGGTACTTTTTTTGGATGGATACTACTCAAAACATTAAGGATCTCAAAGCTGAACAGGATTTATGAAAGACATAAGAATCAGGAAGACATTACTTTTCTAAATGGTATACTAAGCGATTTTCAGATCGATTTTGAAATTCCTGAAGAAGACCTGTCCAGAATCCCGAAAGAGGGTCCATTTATTACTGTTTCAAACCATCCGCTAGGAGGAATCGACGGTATACTTTTACTCAAATTATTGGTCGAGAAAAGACCGGACTACAAGATCATAGCGAACTTTCTTTTGCATCGTATAGTGCCGCTCAAGAAATATGTGATGGCGGTAAATCCTTTTGAAGATCACAAAGATGCAAAATCCAGTATTACAGGAATAAAAAACGCCTTACTTCATCTAAGTGAAGGTTATCCTTTAGGTATTTTTCCTGCGGGTGAAGTCTCAACTTTTAAGGATGGGAAACTCGTTGTGGATAAACCCTGGGAAGAGGGAGCCATCAAGATCATAAAGAAAGCAAATGTTCCGGTAATCCCCATATATTTTCATGCCAAGAATAGTAAATTATTTTATTTTTTGTCTAGTTTGAATCCTACGCTGAGAACAGCCAAATTGCCCTCAGAATTACTTACTCAAAAGAATAGAGTGATCAAAGTTCGAATAGGGAAACCGATCACAGTCAAAGAACAAAATGATTTCAAAAGCTTAGAGGAGTTTCATCAGTATTTAAGAAAAAAGACCTACATGATGGCCAATCCCTTTGAAAAGAATAATTCTTATATCAATAAAAAGAATTTTAAATTTTCGAAATCTGTTCAAGATGTGATTGAGCCTGTGGATACTAGTTTGATGATTGAAGATTTACAGGCTTTAGAAGCTAATGATTCATTAATTTTTGCAAGTAAGGCTTATAGAATTTATTTGGCGGATAGTAAGTATATGCCAAATATACTAAGAGAGATAGGCCGCTTAAGAGAGATTACTTTTAGAGAAGTAGGAGAGGGTACAAACAAATCCTTGGATCTTGACAAATTCGATAAATTCTATAAGCATCTTTTTTTATGGGATGATTCCAACAAACAATTGGTAGGGGCATACAGGATGGGATTTGGCAAAGAGATTTTTAAACAGCATGGAATCGAAGGGTTTTATGTGAATGAACTATTCAAGATAGAACCAGAACTGTTTGACATGATGGAAAACACCTTTGAAATGGGAAGGGCTTTTATTGTTAATTCATATCAACAAAGACCCATGCCTTTGTTTTTATTGTGGAAAGGAATTGTTCATGTGACCTTGAGGTACCCGGATTATAAATATTTAATGGGAGGGGTCAGTATTAGTAACAAGTTTTCGAATTTTTCTAAGTCCTTGATGATTGAATTTATGAAATCTCATTATTACGACCCTTTTGTTGCCCAATATGTTTCGCCTAAAAAAGAGTATAAAGTCACACTGAAGGATGCTGACAAAGACTTTGTTTTTGATAATACCAAGGCAGATGTGAAAAAGTTTGACAAGCTTATTGATGAAATTGAGCCCGGAAATTTAAGGCTGCCGGTCTTATTGAAAAAGTATATTAGGCAGAATGCCCACCTTGTAGGTTTTAATGTAGATCCAAAATTTAATAATGCAGTAGACGGGCTCCTGTATATTCGTATTGCCGACTTGCCAGAAAGCACCGTAAAACCAGTACTTGAAGAATTTCAAGCTGAATTAGAACGAAAATCTAATCAGGAAAAAAGTGATGTTTAAAACCAGGGTCTTCGACCTTCCTGATATATTTTAAAGAATTCTTCATCAGATTTCCTCAGATAAATAATTCCCTCAACAATTCCGATCAGTGCAACCAGCCCTACAAGAAAACCTAAGCTCAGAAGACTCAAGACCAACATAACAATTCCTTCTTTTTGATAACCTAAAATAAACTTGTGAATACCAAGTGCACCAAATAAAATGGCCACAACACCAACTACAATTCTTTTGCTTCCCTGATCTGAACTGATTTCCTGATATGCTTTTTTTGCACCTTTGGTAAATTCTTCCGCTGTGCTTTTTGCTTCTTCCTGAAATTCCTTGGTGTTTTGATCGATCTCCTTGGCAAATTCCTTTGCTTTTTCCTTTATTTTTTTAGCACCCTTTTGGATGTCTTTTTTATAATTCTGGCTATTATTAGTGTCACTCATTTTGTCGAATTTTGGGATGACTCTCTAACAAATTTATAGAATTTATTAATCAAAACCAATCCCGGCAAGTTCTTTAAATTTTACTACTTTTGGAGCATACTGAAGATATATGCATTCAAAAATTAAAGTAGCTGTAATTGGAGGCGGAAGCTGGGCAACTGCTATCGTAAAGATGTTATGTGAGAATATGGATGAGGTGGGCTGGTATATGCGCAGTCAATACATCATTGAACACATCAAACAAAACAAGCACAATCCAAATTACCTGAGTTCAGCTTATTTTGATCCGAATATGTTGATTTTTTCGGAAGATATCAATGAGATCATCAACTATGCAGATTACCTCATATTTGCAGTTCCTTCAGCTTTTGTTCAGTCAGAATTAGAAAAAGTAAATGTTTCTTTAAAAGATAAAGTGATCTTTTCGGCCATTAAAGGTATCGTTCCTGAATCCGGTTTGATCGTTGGGGAGCATTTTCATGAAAAAATGAAAGTGCCCTTCGAGAATATAGGAGTCATCACCGGACCTTGTCATGCCGAAGAGGTGGCCATGGAAAGGCTATCTTATTTGACCATAGCCTGTCAGGATCAGTCTAAAGCAGAAACCCTTGCAAATATGCTTGCAGGGAGATATATCAAGACGAAAATTTCAGATGATATTATAGGTACTGAATATGCAGCCATGCTAAAGAATATTTTTGCAATTGCTGCAGGAATTGCTCACGGTCTTGGTTATGGAGATAATTTTCAGGCAGTCCTTATGTCTAATTCCATCAGAGAAATGAAGCGTTTTATCAAAAAAGTCCATAAGATGAAGCGGAATATCAACAATTCAGCCTATCTGGGAGACCTTTTGGTTACAGGATATTCAGTGTTTAGCCGTAACCGAATGTTTGGTAATATGATTGGTAAAGGATATACAGTAAAGTCAGCAATGTTTGAGATGAGTATGGTTGCAGAGGGTTATTACGCGACTAAAAGTGCCTATTTGATCAATCAGAATAATGAGGCTGAAACACCAATAATCGATGCGATCTATAGAATCCTTTATGAGAATAAGGATCCCAAAATTGAATTCAATAAGCTGACGGATATTATAAACTAATCGGACTAATCAATTGAATGCTGTAATTTCTTTAAAAGCTTTTTCAAGTACTTCTTTTTCCGCTTTAAAAGTTTCTTCATCCCAATTAAAGTACCGGGCAAATTCTCTTAAAATAGGGCCTTTAAGCTGATCTAGTTTAATAGGATCAAAATAAAGCCTACCTGACCTTCTTTCAACAAAATCTAGGGGTTTGGCCACCATTTCTGATTCGATACAGAAAAGTAGTTCTGCTTTAGCCAACCTGATGTGGATATCGTCATCGTTTAGATCTTCAAATTTTTGTAAAATCTGATCAGTTTGTCTGCCATAGCGATGCACTAATGATTTTAGGGTACTCACATCCAAATCAAAACTTTCCCAACTTGAACTCAGGATGCCCACATATTGTTTTACCTCCTGATAATTATTAAAAGAGACTTCTGTCAATTTTATATTTTCTGTTTGAATAGGTCCAAATTTTACATTGTAATCATTTTTTGCTCTTTTTGCGACAAGGTCTACGATTCGTTCTGCCATTTTTCTATAGCCGGTAAGTTTACCTCCTGCGATAGAGATCAGTCCTGAATCTGATTCAAAAATTTCATCCTTACGTGACAATTCACCGGCAGACTTTCCTTCTTCCCATATCAAAGGTCGGAGTCCTGACCAGCTTGAGATCACATCTTCCATTCTAAGTTCTATATCCGGAAACATATTGTTTACGGCATCGATCAGATAGCTTGCATCTTGTTTTTCTACATCAACAGTTTCTGGAGCTCTGCTAAATTTAGTGTCGGTTGTACCTACATAGGTGATTTGATCTCGCGGAATGGCAAAGACCATTCTTCCGTCGCTAACATCAAAATATACAGATTGTTTGACCGGTAATTTTTTATGAGGAAAGACCAGATGAACACCTTTGGTAAGTTGTAATCGTTTAGTTCTGTTTACCTGCGGATCCATTGATTCTCGCAGATCATCCACCCACGGCCCTGTTGCATTGACCACATAACTCGCTTTAACAGTATATTCTTTATTCAGTAATTTATCAAAAACCTGGGCTCCTTTAATTTGATTTTCATGGTAATTTAAAGAGCTTACTTCGGCATAATTAAGTGCCAAAGCATTCTCCCGATGTGCTGTTTTTAAGACCTCTACAGTGAGCCTTGCATCATCGGTTCGGTATTCTGCATAAAATCCGGAACCTTCTACGATCGGCTCAGGTAATAAAGGCTCCATGGCCATGGTAGTTTCTTTATCGAGCATTTTTCTCTGATCATCTCCCTCAACATTGGCCAGAATGTCATAGATCTTTAGGCCTACTGAGGTGAGCCAGGATCCATAAGTGCCATTTTCAATAATGGGTAAAATCATTTTATCAGGTACAACCAAATGAGGCGCCAACTTATGTAAGATGGCCCTTTCAGACCCAACCTCATGAACAAGAAAGAAATCGAATTGTTTTAAATACCTCAATCCACCATGAATGAGTTTGGTAGATTTCGAACTGGTGCCTGAAGCGAAATCATTTTGTTCAACAAGCGCCACACTAAGACCCCTTGAAGCGGCATCCAGGGCAATTCCGGCGCCTGTTATTCCTCCTCCAATAATAAGTAAATCGAAAGTTTTAGAAGCTAATTTTTTACTAAGCTCAGTTCTGTTTAGATTTGAAAATGATGACATTTTAATAGCCTTCTTGTATTTTCGTTGGAATGCCGTCTATGCTGACTTCATTTTTTTCTTTCCAATATTCCTTGATCCCCTCTTCACCTTTACTCTGAGCCCATTCATCGAGTTCAAGTCGATCTTCTTTGAAATCATACATAGGGATTGACATACCACAAGAAGTCTGAATGGCTTCTATATCAATATCAATGATTTGTCTTGTGCCTGCCTGTTTTGGAAACTGACCAACAGCTGATGACCATTCTTTATCATTGGGGTTGATCACTTTTCCTCTGCCATAGAGTCTTAAGATCATGGGAGCGCCTTCAAAAGAACAGAACATAATGGTAATTCGACCGTCAACATCAAGATGGGCAGCAGTCTCATTTCCGCTCCCGGTGAGATTTAGCCATAACACCCGTTTCTCATCCATTACTCTGAAACTATCCATTCCTTTTGGGGAAAGATTAATGCGACTTTTATCGGTTGCCGTAGCAACAAAAAAGACCTTTTGTTTTGAAATAAATTTTTGAATACGCTTGCTGATATGGTCTTTTAGATTCGCCATGTTTATTTATTTTAGTAAGATTCCTCGTTTGTTCAATATATCTAGGTGTCGTAAGGCCCCTTCCTTAAGGCTGTTTTTTTTAAGAACAAACTCTTTTTCAAATATACGATTGTTCTCAAAAAAGGTCACTTTGAAATGATTGTTCAAAGTGAGTACATCTTCGAGCATCAATTCAACTTTAGCGAATGACTTGGCAGGTAAATGTTCAATTTTATGTCTCATCACCGAGGTTTCCTTATCTTGGTCAACACCTTTGGAAACGATGAGTACCATCTCGAGGTCTATATCTTTTTTATTGATCAGATAAACATAATGATCATTTGACTTAAAAGCTTCATTGTATTCCTGACTAATTGCGAGAAATAGATTGTCAACTTTTGGGATTTCAATATCTTTTTTCATCGGGGGTAAATCTGTTTTAATCGTCCCAGTTCATAGAACGTGAAACGGCTTTTTTCCAGGTAGCATATAGTTTATTTCGTTTTTCATCTTCCATACTGGGTTTAAATTCCTTTTGGATCTTTCTATTGTTTAGGATATCTTCCTTTTTCCACATACCAATCTGAATACCGGCTAAATATGCTGCGCCTAAGGCAGTGGATTCTATTATTTCGGCACGTTCAACCCTTGTATCTAAAATATCAGCCTGAAACTGCATCAGATAATTATTGGCACAGGCTCCTCCATCCACTTTTAGTGAGGTCAGTTTTACTTCTGAATCTTCTTCCATAGCTAAGATGAGGTCCTTACTTCTGTAGGCCAGAGATTCCAATGTTGCCTTGATCAAATGGTTTTTGCCCGTATCGCGAGTAATTCCAAAAATAGACCCTCTGGCATCCATATCCCAATAGGGGGCACCTAATCCTGAAAAAGCAGGAACCACATATACACTACTATCTTCTTTGACCTGTTTTGCAAAGTATTCTGAATCTTTGGCATGATCAATAAGTTGTAAGCCGTCTCTTAACCATTGAATGGCAGCACCTGCAATAAATACGCTTCCCTCAAGGGCATATTGTACTTCTCCGTCGAGCCCCCAGGCAATGGTAGTTAGCAAGCCATTATTTGAGAATTTTGGTTTTTTACCGGTATTCATAAGTAAAAAACAACCTGTTCCATAGGTATTTTTGATTTCACCTTTATTAAAACAGGCCTGACCAAAAAGAGCAGCCTGTTGATCTCCTGCAATTCCACAGATGGGAATCACATAGTCGTCAAAGGTAAAATCGCCATAATGAAAACTAGAAGGTTTTACCTCAGGCAACATAGATTCAGGAACATTCATTCTGCTGAGCATATTGCTATCCCACTCAAGCTCTGAGATATTGTATAGCATCGTTCTTGACGCGTTGGAATAATCGGTTGCATGCACTTGACCTTTTGTGAGGTTCCATAAGAGCCAGGTATCGACAGTTCCAAAAAGAAGGGACCCTTTCTCACTGAGTCCTTTTGCCTTTGGAACATTATCAAGGATCCATTTGATCTTGGTGGCAGAAAAGTAAGAATCAATCACAAGACCCGTATTATTCCGCACATAGTCATTAAGTTGCTCATCAGCTTTTAGCTCTTTACAAAGCTTAGTGGTTCTGACATCCTGCCAAACAATGGCATTATACACAGGTTCTCCGGTATGCTTGTTCCAGACCACTGTAGTTTCCCGCTGGTTAGTGATTCCAATGCTGAGCACATCTGCAAAATCAACATCATTTTCGCGCATCACATTGTGAAGTGTTTCCAGTTGCGATTGGTAAATTTCAACGGCATTTTGTTCTACCCATCCGTGCTTGGGGTAGATCTGTTCCGTTTCTTTTTGGGATATACCACATATTTTCCCTGAATCATCAAATAAGATAGTTCTTGAACTTGTGGTGCCCTGATCCAAGGCAATGATATATTTTTTAGCCATGATCTTTATTTTTTTGAGATTTGATATTGGATACAACTACGGTGATTAAAATACCGGCTACTAGTGCCAGCACAATTCCATACCGAATTTGAAAATCATTTTTGTACATCAACTGATAACAGGAGGCGCCCAAAAAACTTCCGAGTATGGGGCCAATGATAGGGACAAAGGCATACTTCCAGTCTGAAGTGCCTTTTCCACTGATAGGAAGCAGGAAATGGGCCAAACGAGGTCCAAGATCTCTCGCGGGGTTTATCGCAAATCCTGTGGTACCGCCAAGTGCAAAACCAATTACCATGATAAGGGCTCCAACTACAATTGGATTCAAACCTTCTGTAAAATTTGTCGTTCCGATAAATAATAAACTAAATATCAGAACTGCCGTTCCGATGATCTCACTGATCATGTTATGGATATAGGACCGAACAGCAGGAATAGTCGCAAAAGAGCCTAGTTTTGCCGCAGGATCATCGCTTCTGGACCACAAGGGCACATAAAAGATCCAAACAATACATGCGCCACTAAACGCGCCGGCAATCTGAGAAAGGATGTACCCTGGCACCTTGGCCCATGGAAATTCTCCTACAAAGGCCAAACCTAAAGTAACTGCAGGATTGATATGAGCGCCACTAATTTCACCAACTGCATAAATGGCAAAAGTCACCGCAAGCCCCCAACTGACAACAATAGTGTTCCAGCCAGAGCCAAAAGCCTTAGAATCTTTTAATACAACTCCTGCTACTACGCCACCTCCGATAAGGATTAAAAAAAAAGTTCCTAAGAATTCTGCTAGATATGGAGACATAAGATTTTGATTTGTAGTTTAGGGGAAATTACGAATTTTTTAGAAATATAATTTACTGTCCCTTAAACACTAATCTAAGTCTTGTCGATTCTTAAATCGATTAAATATAAAATAGGCAATAATAACCAAGATAATAAACGGCAAATAAGTACCAATCACAACACCGATCTCATAGCCTTTGTCAGGTGCATTTTTCATTTTTTCTTCGATATCTACCTGAAGTAGAATGAAAAGGATCAAATTTATCATTTCTTATGATCTTAGTTTGCTAAGCGCGTCTTTGGTAAAATCAGAAAGGACTAGTTTTCCACTGATTTCTGCTCTTTTAATTAACAATTCGTCCCAGTGCTCTGTGCCTTCCCAAAAGATCTTTTTCATTTCCAGTAAGGCATCCGGAGTGTATTGTGAAAGCTGTTGCGTAAGGATATCAATTCCATTGTCAAGGTCTCTCGTATTTTCATAGACTGTATTGAAGAGGCCTTTTTTTTCTGCCCAATAAGCAGTCTTCCAACTTTTCGCATTTAAACTTAAGTCGCTAAGCGCAGATATACCCATTTTTCTTTCCAGGGCAGGAGCAATAACAAAAGGACCAATGCCAATACTTAATTCTGAGAGTTTAATATCCGACGCTTCAGTAGCCAGACAATAGTCACAGGCGGCTGCGATACCAACCCCGCCACCAACAGCTTTTCCATGAATTCTGCCAATAATTAATTTAGAACATTTTCGCATCGAATTGATCAGGTTGGCAAAACCTGAGAAAAATGCCTTTCCCGAAGATTCATCATCAACAGCTAATAATTCTTCAAATGAGGCTCCGGCACAGAATGCTTTGGTGCCTTCACTTTGAAGCACGATGATTTTGACATTGTCATCTGAACTCAACCTATTAAACGTATCTACTAACTTTTGAAGTAATTCGCTTGGAAAAGAATTACTTTTTGGATGAGAAAAAGTTACTGTTGCGATGTTATGGTCAATATGTGTAAAAATTGTACCGGACATGTTTTTTTGATTTTTGAATGATGATTGCAGATTTTTGATTTTGAAATGAGACGGAAATTATATGATTAAATACTGTAAAATTCTCCAATCTCCAATCTTAAATCTTAAATCTCAAATCAGCTATTAGCTTTTTCCACTAGCCGCAACACTCCTGTCAATTTTTCGCATCAAGCCTTGCAATACTTTCCCTGGGCCTAATTCAATAAATTCAGTTCCTCCATCAGCAATCATCTGTTGAATGGTTTGTGTCCATCTTACAGGAGCTGTTAATTGGGCAATCAAATTCTTTTTGATCTCAGTCGCTTCACCTACAGCACTGGCAGTTACGTTTTGATAGATCGGACAGATCGGATTACTAAAGTTTGTATTTTCAATCGCCGCAGCCAACTGTTCTCTTGCAGGCTCCATAAGAGGTGAATGAAAAGCTCCTCCAACGGGAAGCACAAGTGCCCGACGCGCACCTTTTTCAGTTAAACTTTCACAAGCTTTATTGATTGCTTCAATTTCTCCTGAGATCACCAATTGACCGGGGCAATTATAATTTGCTGCCACTACAATTCCTGGTGTTTGCTCACAGACCTCTTCCACAACCTGATCTTCTAGGCCAAGTACCGCTGCCATTGTTGAAGGTTGCAGTTCACAAGCCTTTTGCATGGCCTGTGCGCGCTGAGAAACCAATTCCAGAGCCGCTTCAAAAGATAAAGTTCCATTTGCAACAAGCGCTGAAAACTCACCAAGAGAATGACCGGCCACCATTTCTGGTTTAAAATCATCACCTAAGGTTTTCGCCAGAATAACTGAATGTAAAAATATGGCAGGTTGGGTAACCTTGGTTTCTTTAAGATCTTCAGCAGATCCCTCAAACATGATATCCGTGATAGAAAATCCAAGAACATCATTCGCCTGATTAAAAAGCTCTTGCGCTAAAGCTGAACTTTCGAAAAGGTCTAATCCCATTCCTGAGAATTGTGCCCCTTGACCGGGGAATATGTATGCTTTCATTTGTTTTTCTTTTGGTTGGTTTTATTGAATACCACAAAAATAGGGAATTGATTTTAGATTTTAGATTGAAGATTTTTGAATTTCGAAAATCGAGATTTACTTTTCTTTTTTCCTTATTTTCGTCATATGAATGAAAAAGCTTTATCATCCAAAGACAAAACACTCGCTTTTAACATTTTCCTGATACTGGCAGCGATTTTTATCTCTTCATTGGTGGTGTCTAATTTGATCTTTCAGAAGTTTTTTTCCTGGAACTTTTTAGGTTGGTATAATTTTGAGATATCTGTTGGAATACTTCCTTATCCAATCACCTTTCTGGTAACAGATCTGATTTCTGAGATCTATGGTAAAAAGAAAGCAAATCAGGTAGTGATTACAGGAATATTCGCCTCTGCTTTTTCTCTTTTGATCATCATGATGTCTGATGCTGCTCCTGCAACGGAATGGTCTCCTGTTGGTGACGATGTCTTTCACAAAGTTTTTGGCTTATCTGCTCTAGCTGTTTTTGCCTCTGCCATGGCTTATTTGGTAGCTCAATTTGTAGATATCAGAATTTATCATTTCTGGAAAGTCAAGACTAAAGGCCGGCATTTATGGCTCAGAAATAATTTTTCAACCATAACTTCTCAGTTTCTTGATACATTTTCTGTACTATTCTTACTTTGCTCTTTTGGAGTTATTGAATGGGATCTCTTTGGCATTTTATTGCTCAATGGCTTTTTATTCAAGTTGCTTGTAGCCCTTTTAGATACACCACTTCTATATATATTTGTTTATTGGTTCCGAGCGAAATTTAATTTAAAAGCCCACGAAGAAATAGCTTTATAATGATACTTTTCCGGTTTGATGAAGATACTTCAATATACCTCGAAGAGGGTATTGTCTGGCATTAGATAAGGCATTAAATTTGTCATAACAATTTTCCCGAACTAAAGATATTCTTTGAACATTTTTGCAGTGTAAGGATATTTAGGGACCTCTCCGGAAGTCTATTCTCTAAGATAATTTGAATTAATATCTTTTCCCCTCGAGTAAGGAAATTAAACAATTTCCAAACAATTAAACTAACCCATGTATTCCTCCGAATTCATGGGTTATTTTCTTTTCAGGCCTTAGACTTATTTGATCACTTTATTTAATATACCCTCATTAGGGTATATCTAACCATTGATAATTGTTTATTTTTGGGAACTTAATCCTTGAGTTCC
>JAAESS010000012.1 GCA_024229195.1 Flavobacteriales bacterium
ATGTCAATTGGAAAGAGATCATCCTCTGTTCCATGAATTACATAGAGCGGAACATTGATCTTATTTGTCTGACCTGAACTGTTAGTTGTATTATATGAACTCGCCAATGGAATAGCAGCTGTGATCAGGTCTTCATAATATTGCGCATAAAACCAACTTCCATTTCCACCGTCACTATAGCCCGTTAAGACAACCTTCTTCTGATCAATATTGAATCTTGAAGTGGTCAGATCCATTAATGCAAGCACCTGAACCTGATTGATTTGTTCGTACCACAGGTCTCCATTACTATTCGGACTCAAAATAAATACATCTTTCCCTTCAAAGGCAGGTTCTACCAAACAAGCAGTAGATAGGTGAGCGCTTGCTACCCCGGCTCGTGCTCCTCCATGCAAACGCAATACCAATGGACGTCTGTTATCAGCAGTTGCCCCTGCCGGAACAATGAGTCTGAATTTCCAGAAAACACCCTCGATCAAAGATTCTAACTCCAAATCGTTTATACCTTCATTGATCGATAAATTATTAAAATCATTAATAACATCGGTCGATGTTCTTGGTCGATCAGGATCAGGTCCCGGTATCATATCATCGTCACCTCCGCCACAACCCAGGATAAAAAAGAGACCAATAAGCAAACATGATTTTAAATATTGTTTCTGCTTTTGCATTCTGTATGAGTTTAATTTATTCTAAAGCTATACTAAAAATAATATTTCCCCCAAATTATTGTGTTAAAAAAAAGGCTGCAACAAGTTGCAACCTTTTTATTGAGAATTTTTTAGCACAATTTTAGTCCTGTTTGAATTATCAGGAATTTCTATAAATTATCAAAAATTAGTTTCCTTTTTTAAAATCTTCAAGAAATTTAGCAAGTCCAATATCGGTAAGTGGATGTTTCAACAAACCTTTAATCGCACTTAATGGACCGGTCATTACATCTGCACCAATTTTAGCACAATCAATGATATGCATTGTATGACGAACAGAAGCAGCAAGAATACCTGTCGTATAACCGTAATTATCATAAATCAATCTGATCTCAGAAATCAGACCTAAACCATCTGTAGATACATCATCAAGTCTTCCAATAAACGGCGATACATATGTTGCTCCAGCTTTTGCCGCTAATAAAGCCTGGCCAGCTGAAAACACAAGTGTCACATTCGTTTTTATTCCTTTGTCAGAAAAGTATTTACACGCTTTAACCCCATCGGCAATCATTGGTAATTTAACCACTATTTGAGGATTTAAGGCCGCTAAAGCCTCCCCTTCTCTTACCATTCCGTCAAAGTCAGTAGCAATAACTTCTGCACTAACATCTCCCTCTACTGCATCACAAATAGCTTTGTAATGATTGATAATATTATCGGCGCCTGTTATACCTTCCTTTGCCATAAGAGATGGATTCGTTGTAACTCCGTCAAGAATACCAAGTGCCTGTGCTTCCTTGATCTGATCTAAATTCGCTGTATCAATAAAAAATTTCATGCTTTGTTTTTAATTTTTTTTCAAATATAAATTATTAAACCGTATTCTGACTAGATTATTTTCGGAAGAATTAATTTTAACCGTATTGAATGTGAGGATCATTCTAATTTTTTGATTTTGTTTTCGACCCGCTTTGGAATTTCATTTTTTAATATCTTTGTAAGGATAAAAGATACTATGAATTGCGCAGCCTTTACTAGTCTGTTTTCAAACTAGGCGCGGTTTTTCAACAAATTTCCAATTAAAATTTACAACTATGTTTTGGATCAATCACCTTGACTACTCAAAGGCAGGAACAACATTAAAAAAAATCTATAATCGTATCAGCGGACCCAATCAAAAAATTGACAATATTTTGATGGTACATAGTCTAAGACCCCATACGCTCACCGGACATATGGCCTTATACAAAAATGTTATACATAACAGTAATAATACCCTACCCAAGTGGTATCTCGAGGCACTTGGCATTTATGTTAGTTTTTTAAACAAATGTGATTATTGCGTCGACCATCACTTTGCAGGTTTAAAAAGATTGTGGAACGATGAAAAAAAATCTGAAGGTTTCCTCAATGCCATGAAAAAAAACAGGCTTCAAGATTTTTTTGAAGACCATTGGTTCAAGGGAATGTCTTATGCCAATATGCTTACTTTGAATCCTAAAAAACTGAGTCACAATGATATTGAGCATTTGCGAGAAGCCAATTTTTCTGATGGTGAAATTCTGGAGATCAATCAGGTAGTCAGCTACTTTTGCTATGCAAACCGCACTGTTCTTGGTCTGGGCGTTCATTCTGATGGGGATATTCTCGGACTTTCTCCTAACAATAGTGAGGATCATGATAACTGGTCTCATCAGTAAAATTTATTAAAACTTAAGGCATTTTAAGTTTAGGAACTTTTGGAAAATTCGTAACTTACATTTGAATTTATAAATAACTAAATATGGGAACAATTAGACTTGGAGATGTGGCTCCTAATTTTACAGCGAAATCCACAGAAGGCGATATTAATTTTCATGAATGGCTTGGTGATAGTTGGGGTATACTATTCTCTCATCCTGCTGATTATACTCCTGTTTGCACGACAGAATTAGGTACTGTAGCAAAATATAAACCTGAATTTGATAAAAGGAATGTTAAAGTGGTAGCCCTTAGCGTTGACGGTATCGAATCTCACCATGACTGGATCAAGGACATCAATGAGACCCAGGAAACTACCGTAAACTTTCCGATAATAGCAGATGAAGATAGAAAAGTATCTGAATTATACGACATGATTCACCCTAATGCAGATACCAAACTTACAGTCCGTTCAGTCTTTGTCATTGGATCAGACAAAACCATAAAACTCATCATTACCTATCCAGCATCAACTGGTAGAAATTTTGACGAATTACTTCGTGTGATCGATTCTCTTCAATTAACTGCCTATGAAAAGGTCGCAACACCGGCAAACTGGCAAAATGGAGATGATTGTGTTATTGTACCATCTGTATCAAATGAGGAAATCCCTGAATTATTCCCAAAAGGTTTTAAAGAAATAAAACCTTATCTCAGAATAACGCCACAACCGAATTTAAATTAGTGTAAAAAGGACCTTTTCTAAGGTCCTTTTTAATACGATAAACTCTGAGCTGAACTTCTCTCAATTAAGCTTTTAAATGTTATATCTTGCTATTGAAAATAGCCGAGAGAAGAACTTTATGATTTTCAAAAATACGGGTTGATTTAAATTAAACAGAATGAATAAGAAAGAAATTAATATCCATGGCTTCCGTCACATTTTGCATGAACATGATACTATTTCTCCGGATGATATGGTCGAAAAAAGTGATGCATTTTATAAATGGTTAAATAAACGCAGATCTATTCGGGAATTCAGTGATACGGAAGTACCAAAGCAGGTGATAGAAAATATTATAAAATCAGCTTCTACAGCACCTTCGGGTGCCCATAAGCAGCCATGGACATTTTGTGCCATCTCAAATAAAGAACTCAAACGTCAGATTAGAATTGCAGCTGAGGCAGAAGAAAAAGAAACCTATGAAAACAGAATGGGTGAACGTTGGAAAAATGATCTGGCAGCTATGGCAACAGATATGCATAAACCTTTTTTGGAAACTGCACCTTGGATCATTGTAGCCTGCAAGCGTGCCTATGAATATGAAGCGGATGGTTCGAAGCACAATAATTACTACGTAAATGAATCTGTAGGTCTTGCCTGCGGTATGCTGATCGCTGCGATCCATGATGCCGGACTAGTTACACTTACCCATACTCCGAGTCCGATGAAATTTCTTATTCGACTTTTAAAAAGACCCGACAATGAGAGAGCTTTTTTATTACTTCCTGTTGGCTATCCGAAAGAGCCTGTTTATGTTCCTGATTTAAAAAGAAAAGAACTGGACCAGGTTGCTGTTTTTTACGAATAGTCGGACTTACATGCCATAATGCTTCATGATCAGTTTCTCGTACAAACGATTCGGTAAAATCCGTTTTAAGACAATGGAGAATTTTTGCATGAGTTCACCCACTTTATAATGTAGTTTTGGACTGGGATCATTGATGATCTTATAAACCCGTTGTGCAATCAGAATCGGGTCCTTACCCGAATCGACATGCTTATCCATCAAATCAAGATTTTTTTTATAGATCTCCGCATAAGGAGAGTCCTGATATATGGGCGTATGATACCTTCCTGATGCAATATTGGTCGCAAAATCGCCAGGAGCAATATTGGTTACCTTGATATTGAATTGCTTTACCTCCATACTCAGAGATTCGGAAACAATCTCAAGTGCGCCTTTGGTTGTAGAATAAATACCTCGAAATGGCAATCCCATATAACCGGCTATAGACGTCACATTAATAATCAGACCTTCCTGTTGCTTCCTCATTTGAGGCAATACAGCTTTGACTACCTCTAAAGCACCGAAAAAATTAGTCTCAAAAGCCCTTCGAACTTCATCGATCGGTGTTTCCTCAACTGGCCCCGTGATGCCCATACCAGCGTTATTGATCAAAACATCCAACCTTCCTTCTTTTTTGATAATGCTATTCACGGCGTTATCAATACTATCCTTATCCAAGACATCGAGCTGAATCAAGTCAAACCCTTTTGGCTTATTTCTGGGATGACGACTGGTTCCATAAACTTTAAAACCTTTATCTGATAGATAATTGGCTGTGATGGCTCCGATACCCGAAGAAGCTCCAGTGATTAATATGATTTTGCTCATAGATGCAAAGATGCTATAAAAATTTGATAACAATGAAGTTAAAATAGGATTCTATGCTGAGATGAATTTTCAAAAAAAAGAAAAATGGCAAGCTACCTGCATCACACCGCTACAACCTAATACCTTTGCTGCGTTCCCGCCCTGGAGGATTCAAAGGGAGCTGGTTGTGCAGGACTTGCCGCTGCAAAAATACTACCCTTTTGGAATAAAACAAGCTTTTTTCTGTAACTTTTTATTTTGAGTGTATACTAATGATAAGAATACATTTTATTATTTATATTTGTTGAACCTTTAAATCAAACCAACATGGAAGAACAACCCCAAATTTCAAGAAAATCAATCATGCTGAATTACGGATTAATACTCGGATTCGCATCAATAATATTAGCTTTAGTAAACTATGTAATCGGTGATATTTATCAACCTCACTGGTCAATTATGTTAGTCTCATCAGCCGTAACTATAATAATTATCGTTCTTGGGCTTAAAAAAATAAAAGAAATGAATTCCGGATTTTTAAGCGTAGGTGAATCGATAAAAACCGGTTTGGGAATTACATTGATATCAGCCCTGATCTACATTGTATATTTATATGTCTTTTACAATATGATAGAGCCTGATTATTTTGACAACATGCTCAAAGTTCAAGAGCAAGTGATGTTAGAAAGATTTCCTAATTTCTCGGATGAACAATTAGAGGCTGCTAAAAAAAGTTCTTCCATGTTTATGAATACTGGTGCTAATCTGACAGTAACAATAATTGTAAGTCTTTTCTTTGGTTTGATTATTTCTTTGATCGCAGGATTGGTGATGAGAAAATCAGAAGAAGACGCTTAAACCATTTTAAATGGATATATCCATAGTTGTTCCTCTTTTAAATGAGGAGGAATCTTTACAAGAATTACACGATTGGATTGCAAAAGTTATGCAATCCAATCGTTTTTCATATGAATTACTCTTTATTGACGACGGGAGTGATGATGGCTCCTGGAGTAAAATTGAAGCGCTGGCAAAAATCAATCCCTCTGTCAAAGGAATACGGTTTCAACATAATTACGGAAAGTCTCAAGCCTTAAATGCAGCCTTTAAAGAGTCCACAGGTGATGTTGTTATTACCATGGATGCAGATCTACAAGATAGTCCTGATGAGATTCCTGAGTTATTTCAAATGATACAAAATGACGGATATGATCTTATCTCTGGCTGGAAGAAAAAGCGATATGACTCTAAAATTCGCAAAAATATACCTTCAAAATTATTCAATGCAGCTGCACGAAAAACATCGGGTTTAAAACTTCACGATTTTAATTGCGGATTAAAGGCTTATAAAAACAAAGTCGTTAAAAACGTTGATGTTTATGGAGAAATGCATCGATATATTCCCGTTTTAGCAAAAAATGCCGGGTTTAATGATATCGGTGAAAAAGTGGTCATTCATCAAGCCAGAAAATACGGTTCTACCAAATTTGGTATGGATCGATTTATCAATGGCTTTCTCGATTTGATCACTATTAATTTTCTGACCAAATTTGGAAAGAGACCCATGCACTTATTCGGACTTTTGGGTACAATGGTGTTTTTCATCGGTTTTTTGTCTGCGATCATCATCGGAGTTTCAAAACTTGTGAAACTTTATCAAAATGAAACCGCTATTTTAATCACGAATAATCCCTGGTTTTATATCGCACTGACTTGCATGATTCTTGGATCACAACTATTTTTAGCTGGCTTTTTGGGAGAGCTGATCTTAAGATCAAAAGAAAAATCAAAGCGATACGCAATCAGCGAAAAACTCAATCTGCAATAACCGACATAATTTGATTCGTTAAATTTAATGAATCAACTATCTTTTTAAAATAAAAACCTTTACACAGATGGCTTCTGCAGGATTCAAAATCATCCTAAAAAGTTTATCTTTGTTCCTTGTAAAAATACAAGCTAAAATGAATTCGAACGAAATAATCAGCAAAGCCAAGCAATGGATCAAAACCCCTTTTGATTCCGATACACAAAAAGAGATACAAGATCTTTTAAGTTCTGACTCAAAAGACCTGACAGACAGATTTTATAAAGACCTCGAATTTGGAACTGGAGGTATGCGAGGAGTAATGGGAGCAGGAACCAACAGAATCAATAAATATACATTGGGGAAAAACACCCAGGGATTATCAAATTACCTCTTAAAAAGCTTTTCTGACAAACAACCTAAAGTAGCCATTGCATTTGATTGTCGTCATAATAGTCAACTTTTTGCGCAATCTGTCGCGGATGTATTCTCAGCAAATAATATCATTGTCTACTTATTCGAAGATCTAAGAGCGACTCCTGAACTTTCTTATGCCGTTAGGGCGCTGGATTGCGATGCAGGTATTGTATTAACTGCTTCACACAATCCTCCGGAATACAATGGTTATAAAGTCTACTTTAATGATGGAGGACAAATCATACCACCTCAGGATGGTGAAATTATCGACGAAATAAATAAAGTAAAGTTTGAGGATATAAAATTCGAGTCAAACACTTCACTTATTCACATCATCGGTGAGGAAGTCGACAAAAAATTTGCTGAAGAAGCAGTAGCTAATTCTACTTTTAAAGATACTAAAAATAGAGATCAGTTAAAAATTGTATTTACATCTCTGCACGGTACTTCAGTCACTATGGTTCCAAGAACGCTGCAACTGGCAGGATTTACAGATGTCCATATTGTCGAAGAACAAAGAGAACCAAACGGAGATTTTCCAACTGTTGCTTCTCCTAATCCTGAAGAACCTGCTGCCCTGAAAATGGCAACTGATCTGGCTGATAAAATAGGAGCGGATATCGTAATTGGCACCGATCCGGATTGTGATCGATTAGGTATTGCAGTAAGAGATCTCGATGATAAGCTTGTATTGCTCAATGGTAACCAAACGTTTCTTATTTTGGTGAATGCACTATTGAAAAAATGGAAAGATGAAGGAAGGCTCAATGGGAAACAATTTGTAGGTTCAACTATTGTATCTACGCCTATGGTCAATGAACTGGCAAGTAGCTATGGTGTAAAAACTAAAGTTGGTCTTACCGGTTTTAAATGGATCGCTAAAATGATCAGAGAGGCCGAAGGCACCGAGGAATTTATTGGAGGAGGTGAAGAAAGTTTTGGCTTTATGGTTGGTGATTTTGTAAGAGACAAAGACGCAGTGTCAAGTACACTTCTTGCCTGCGAAATCGCAGCACAGGCCAAAAATAACGGAACTTCTGTTTATGCAGAATTACTGGATCTGTATGCAGCACATGGTTTTTACAAAGAACACCTTATTTCTGTTGTTAAAAAAGGTGTAGAAGGTGCCCGGGAAATTCAGCAAATGATGGTAGATATGAGAAATTCTCCGGTTACAGAAATTCATGGAGAAAAAGTTAATTTTCTTTTTGATTATCAGACCTCTGTGTGCAAAAATCTAATTACAGGTGAAAAAACAAGTATTGATCTGCCTAAATCGAATGTGCTGATATACCAAACAACTGAGGGTACTCGAATGGCTGCGAGACCAAGCGGTACTGAGCCTAAAATCAAGTTTTATTTTAGTGTTCACACCGAGTTGAAAGACACAAAAGATGCCAAAGAAGTAGAAGCATTTTTAGATGAAAAAATTCAACAGATCATACAAGAATTCAAGTTGAATTAAATAGCTGAATTACCAAAAATAATTGATGAAATATTTCAAGCAAATTCTGATGTATGCCAAACCTTATAAGGGTTATGGTGTTTTAAATATCATCAGTAATATTTTTTATGCCTTATTTGGGACACTCGCCTTTGTATCGTTGATGCCTATGCTAAAGGTTTTGTTCAAAAGTTCTGCGCCTGTCAATACAGTTCCAATCTATTCAGGAATTTCAGAGCTTGGTGATTATATAGAAAACTATATCAATTATTTTATCACACAAAAAGTAAACAGTGATGGAGAGTCTCAAGCATTGCTCTTTATGATCATCCTCATTATTGCAACATTTTTATTGAAAAACATCTTCGGGTATTTAGCCATGTTTTTCATTACATTTTTGCGAAATGGTGTGCTTAAAGATTTGAGAAATGATCTATATGAAAAAACGGTAGATCTACCGCTTTCATATTTTTCCGAAAAAAGAAAAGGTGATTTAATTGCCAGAATTTCTACTGATGTTCTGGAAATTCAGCATTCTTTTTTATCCATACTTGAATTGATCGTTAGAGAACCGCTAACCATTATCTTTACAATCATCGCCATGCTCGCCCTGAGTCCGCAACTTACTGTATTTGTTTTTCTTTTTATTCCTATTTCAGGATATATCATTTCATTAGTAGGGAAATCTTTGAAAAAAAAATCAGACAGTGTTCAAAAAGAACAGGGCTACTTTTTATCTGTGTTGGAAGAAACACTCAGTGGTTTACGAGTGATCAAAGGCTTTAATGCCGAGGGGTATTTTAATTCAAAATTCCACGCATCGACTTCGAGATTCTATGATTATTCCAACTCACTTTTAAACCGACAGAATTTAGCCTCTCCTATGAGTGAATTTTTAGGTATAGGTGTTATTGCGATTTTACTTTGGTACGGTGGTTCATTGGTACTTGTGGAGAAGACATTGGCACCCGATGCATTTATTGTTTTTATGGGCTTGGCATATAATATTCTAACACCTGCAAAAGCCATCTCCAAAGCAGTTTATGGGGTTAAAAAAGGTGATGCAGCGGCAGAACGGGTTTTGGAAATTCTCAATACAGTTTCTCCATTAAAAGACAAAGAAGATGCCATCGCAAAAGATGGATTCAATAAAAGTATATCTCTTGAAAATATCTCATTTAAATATGAAGAGGACTATGTGCTCAAAGATTTTTCTTTAGAGATTCCGATAGGTAAAACGGTGGCATTTGTGGGTCAGTCAGGTAGTGGAAAATCAACCATCGCAAATTTAATCACTCGGTTTTATGATGTCAATGAAGGTAGTATTAAAATTGATGGGACAGATATTCGTGATATTACAAAGAAATCTTTAAGAGACCTTCAAGGTTTGGTATCCCAAGATTCAATTTTATTTAATGATACCATTAAAAACAATATACTACTCGGTGTCACTGATAAATCAGATGATGAAATAGTATCAGCTGCAACCATAGCCAATGCACATGAATATATCAAAGATCTTCCAAAGGGATATGATACAAATATTGGAGATAGTGGTAATAAGTTATCAGGAGGTCAAAAACAACGTTTAAGTATAGCACGCGCTGTTCTTAAAAATCCTCCGATCATGATATTGGATGAAGCAACCTCTGCACTTGATACAGAGTCTGAAAGATTGGTTCAGGATGCCATTGAAAAAATGATGATGAACAGAACTTCCATAGTCATTGCCCATAGATTATCGACCATTCAAAATGCAGACCTGATTGTAGTAATGCAAAAAGGAAAGATCGTGGAACAAGGAAAAAATGAAGATTTATTAAAAAATAAAGGAGTTTATTACAATCTGGTGAAGATGCAGTCATTGAGTTCTTAAATATAAGACCTTAACACTTTTCCCCAGTCATACTTATCACCTATGAACGAAGAAAAAAATATCATCAACAGCCTCAAATGGCGGTATGCTTGTAAGAAATTTGATAAAAACAGAAAATTAGATCAGATTCAAATAGATATATTATCCAACGCATTTAATCTCACGGCTACTTCTTTCGGTCTTCAACCTTTGAAAATGTTGATTGTAAAAAGCGATGCCCTAAAGGCTAAACTGCTGCCTCATGCCTATTTTCAACCACAAATCACTACTTGTTCGCATTTATTAGTGTTCTGTATTGATACGGCCTTCGATGAGAAGTCCATTGATGCCTATTTTGATTTGGAAAAAGACATTCGAGGAACCTCAGAGGAAATCGTTGGTAAATTCAGAAACCAGCTTAAATCAATCTATAAAAATAAAGATCGCCAACAAATTGATACTTCGGCAATTTATCAGGCTTATATTTCATTAGGGACTTTGATGACTGTATGCGCAGAGGAACGAATAGATTCTTGTCCTATGGAAGGATTCAATCCCGTCAAATTTGACGATGTTCTAGAACTTGGAAAAATGAACTTACGATCTGTTTTATTACTTCCTGTTGGCTTTCGAGCTGATGACGACATTATGAGTTCTATGAAGAAAGTGCGAAAACCTCTCGAACAGGTCATCATAGAAGTAGATTAAAACCTTCATTATTTAAAACAAAAGAAATGCAAAATATAGCTGTAAGAAATCAGGAGCCTCAACTATTATGGAATCACTTCGCAGATATAAATGCGATTCCAAGGGCATCCAAAAAAGAAGAAAGAATTATTGAATTCATGGTGGCATTTGGAAAAAAACTAAGTCTTGAGACGCTTGTTGACCCAGTAGGAAATGTAATTATCCGAAAGCCTGCTACAGCCGGGATGGACAACAGAAAAACCGTGGTATTGCAATCTCACCTCGACATGGTGCATCAAAAAAATTCTGACACAGACTTTGATTTTGATTCAGAAGGAATTAAGATGTTTGTAGATGGTGATTGGGTCAGAGCCGATGGCACCACTTTAGGGGCCGACAATGGCTTGGGTGTGGCAGCAATCATGAGTGTTTTATCGTCTGATGACATCATTCACCCTGCACTAGAGGCTTTATTTACGATTGATGAGGAAACCGGAATGACAGGAGCACAAGGCTTACAGGCAGGTTATCTTGAAGGTGAAATTCTACTTAATTTGGACACCGAAGAGGATGATGAAATTGATATAGGATGCGCTGGAGGTATCGACATAACTGCGATTAAAACTTATGAAGAAACTGATGCTCAAAAAGATGCGCTTAGTTTTAGATTTGTCGTCAAAGGCTTGCAAGGCGGTCATTCAGGAATGGATATTCATAAGGGACTGGGTAATGCGAATAAACTGGTGAATTCATTTTTAAAAAGAGTGCAAAACATAGTTCACATCATCAGTATCGATGGTGGCGGGCTTCGAAATGCCATACCAAGAGAAAGTAAGGTAAAATTCTTTTGTAACTCAGAAGATGTAGAAGCGTTGAAAACAGCATTCCAAGGTTATTTCGCTGAATTGAAAGAGAATTTTACTGATATCGAACCAGATCTTTTATGCACATTGGATAAAATAGAAGGAGAGTCTGTACATATGTGTGAAACCTCACAAAAAGAATTAATTCAGGCTCTGGATAATGCCGTTAATGGTGTTTTCAAAATGAGCGAAGAAATACCTGATCTGGTAGAAGCCTCAAATAATATAGCAAGAGTATTGGTCGACAAGGGAAATATCAAAATATCCTGTCTAACAAGGTCTTCGGTAGAGGCCAGTAAGGAAGAAGTGGCAAATTCCCTAAAAACTTCATTTGAAGGTCAAGGATTTAAAGTCGAATTTTCGGGTGCCTATCCAGGCTGGAGTCCTAATAGAGATTCTGCGATTCTCAAAGTACTTATAGGAATTTATGAGGATATCTTTAAAAGTCAACCTGCGGTAGTTGCCTGCCATGCGGGATTGGAATGTGGTATTTTAGGAACCCACTACCCTGAAATGGACATGATCTCCTTCGGTCCTACAATTAAAGGAGCTCACTCTCCTGACGAAAGAGCCAGTATTTCATCATCAGTTCGATTTTGGAAATTTTTACAGGAAATTTTGAAAAACATTCCCTTAAAGAATGACTAAGGTTCCATTCCAATAAAACTTAAAGATCACAAATTAGATCGTTTTCACCATTTAATTTGTGATTTTCTTATTTTTTTCAAATACGAATTTGTTTGACTAAAGTGTTTGTTCCCAAACCAATAACCCCTATTGGCGCTTAATGGGGAGGGATGCCCACTAGTCAATACCTGATGCTTATTTTGATCTATCTTACTACCCTTTTTCTTTGCATAACCACCCCAAAGTAAAAAAACAAGATTTTCCTTTTCATCAGATAAGTGTTGTATTACAGCATCCGTAAAAGCCTCCCAACCTTTTCGCTGATGTGAACCTGCTTCCGATGCACGCACCGTGAGCGTAGCGTTTAATAACAATACTCCTTGATCTGCCCAGGCACTTAAATCACCGCTTGCCGGATATGGCTTTCCTACATCTTGTTCCAATTCTTTGTAGATATTCATCAAAGATGGCGGATGGGCCAGAGAATCATGTACAGAAAAACACAAACCATTGGCTTGTCCCGGACCGTGATAAGGGTCCTGTCCGAGGATGACAACTTTTACATCTTCAAAACTACAGTGATCAAAAGCAGCAAAAATCTCATTCCCTTTTGGATAGCAAGTGTAACTCTGATATTCAGAGCGCACAAAACTCGTCAATTGAGAAAAATAGCTTTTTTCAAACTCCTTTGACAATATAGTTCTCCAACTCTCAGAAATTGCAACATTCATAGTATAAATTTGGTTATTTTTGCTAGGACAAATTTAAGACTTTGACACAAAAAATTACGGATAAAACATTAATTGATTTAGAATTTTCCACAGTACTGGAAACGATAGAGGAATATTGTATCTCAAATCTTGGCAGAGCTAAGGTTCAGAAAATAAGGCCCATCAACAGATCACTCGTTTTAAAATCGGAATTGAATCAGGTGAACGAATACTTATCTTCATTTGAAAATGAAAATCGTATTCCAAGTCACTATTTTGAGGAGATCACCAATGAAATTTCACTTTTAGGTATAGAAGACAGTTTTTTGGAAGGCCCTGCTTTTATCAAGATTGCTTCTATGTCAGAAAATGTAAATGATTTATTGTTATTTTTTAAAAAATTTAAAGATTACTACCCTACCCTTTTTGCACAGTCTGAAGACATTGAATTCAACAAATTATTAAGTAGTCAGATAAAATCTTTCATTTCTCCCTTTGGAGAGCTTGTTGACAAGGCCTCCCCTACTTTGGCAAATATCAGAAAACAGATCAATAAAATAAGAGGGCAGCTGGGAGGTAGTTTTAATAAAGCATTATCACATTATGCATCTCAAGGCTTTCTGGATGATATAAGAGAATCTGTTGTCGATAATCAAAGGGTTTTGGCAGTACAGGCCATGTACAGAAAAAAAGTCAATGGGGCCATTATGGGAAATTCCAAGACTGGAAGTATCGTATATATCGCACCAGAAGCCACCCTTCATCTTTCACGTGAGCTTCAGAATATCAAATACGAAGAACAGGAGGAAATTGTAAAGATCCTAAAAGATCTTACCAATATGATCAGGCCCTACTCAGCCTTACTTCAAAAATATCAGGACCACCTTTCTCATTTGGACAGCATAGGTGCCAGAGCCAAATACGCTGAAAAAATAAATGCCTGTTTGCCAAAAATTGTTAGAGATAAAAAAATCTATTTCAAAAATGCTTATCATCCTATTCTTTGGTTAGAAAACTCACATAAAGGATTAAATACGGTCCCTCAAACTTTAGAGTTAAATAAAAATCAACAGATCATCGTCATTTCGGGTCCAAATGCAGGAGGAAAAAGTATCACCTTAAAGACAATTGGATTGCTTCAGGTCATGGTCCAAAGTGGCGTCTTGATTCCTGTTCATGAAAAAAGTGAAGTCAGTATATTTGATAAAATTCTTACGGATATAGGAGATAATCAATCAATTGAAAATCAATTGAGTACTTATAGTTATCGTCTAAAGAATATGAGAAATTTTCTCAAAAGGTGCAATGACAACACTTTATTTTTAATCGATGAATTCGGAACCGGTAGTGATCCGGAACTCGGTGGAGCTCTTGCCGAAGTGTTCCTTGAAGAATTCTATGAAAAAGGCGCTTATGGAATCATAACTACCCATTATTCCAATTTAAAAGTACTTGCGAGTGAATTAGAATTTGTGACCAATGCCAACATGCAATTTGATCAAAGGTCTCTTGAACCACTCTTTAAATTACATACGGGTCAGGCTGGTAGCTCTTTTACATTTGAGGTGGCGCAAAAAAATGGAATTCCTTTCAGTTTGATCAACAGAGCCAAGAAAAAAGTTGAAAGAGAAAAGATCAGACTTGACAAAACGATCGCTAAATTACAGAAAGAAAGAAATGAGCTTCAACGAAGAGCGAACAATCTCTCAAATGAACAAAAATCCGCGAAAGCAAATTCTGAAAAACTCAATAAGCAACAGCAAAAAATTCAAGATAAAATCGAAAGTTTTCAGGAATTGTATGACAACAATCAAAAAATGCTTTCCTATGGTCGAAAAATCAATGAACTACTAAATAAGTTCTTCCAAACTAAAAACAAGAAGGAACTCAGGGAGGAATTTATGAAATGGTCCTTGATAGAACAGACAAAGAGAGAACTCAGCAAAAACGAGAAAATTAAAGAGGAGTTCAATAAAAAGAACGATCAGAAGGAAAAACCATTATCTAAAAGAGAGAGAACAAAGATCAATAAGGAATTAAAGCAAAGAGAACAGATCAAGGAGGCTGAACTTAAGAAAATTGAACGCGAAATTTTACCTGAAGTCAAAAAAATAAGGGTGAAAAAAGAAAAGGTCGAAAGAGAAAAAGCCATATTTATAAAGGACTATCAATTTCAGATCAATGATATGGTAAGGTTAAAAGAAGGGAATGCCAAAGGCACCATTGAAAAATTAGAAAAAAACATTGCAACCATCAATTATGGTATCTTCACCGCTAAAACTGACATTGACCAATTGGAATTGGTCAAAAAAGCAAAAAAATAATTGATCCTAATCTTCAGTATACCTTTCCATTTCGCGATCATAAAATGTACTGGCTTGTTCAATCAGTCCGGCAATTTCAACTGCGATCTCGGACTCATCTCCTCTCAACTCATCAAACCATTCGATATCGTCGTTAAGTAAATTGATAATGAAATGCGGATATTCTGTATGAACAATAAAGATATCTTCCGGATGATCAGTATTGTCTCCTAATAAAAATTTTGGTATTGTCATCGTGCTATTTTTCTATTTCCAACCCTTGTCAAGTCCATAAAATGCTTTGCGAGAAGAAATCGCTGGTAAAATTAATAAAATGAGATTCAATTCTGGCATCAATAAATAAAAAATAGAAGATTTAGAGCGAATCATTTTTCAAACATAAAAAATTTGCTAAAAAAAAGTATTTTAGCAACTAAACTTTTTAAATGATGAGTCAAAGAACCGTTTTTTCAATGCTTAACAAGGCCGCAAGGAGATATGCGAAGGATCCTTATTTAAGTTCAAAAGGTGACCAGGGTTGGATCCGAACATCTTTTAGTGAAGCAAAGTTAAAATCAACACAACTTGCTGCGGCCTTTTTGGAGCTGGGTTTGAGTAAAGACAATAAAGTAGCGATTCTGTCTGAAGCCAAAACAGACTGGATCATAGCCGAATTCGCTGCTTTATACGCTGATGGAATTTCGGTACCTCTTTCGATCAAGTTATTACCTGAAGAAGTACCGTTCAGAGTGAATCATTCGGATACCGGTCTTTTTGTAATTTCTGAAAACACATTGGAGAAAGTAATCAGTCAATGGGATAAATACCAAAATTCTTCCTTGCGCCTGGTTGTATTAGATAAGCCATCCGAAAAGATAAGTAAACAATGCAGTCAATATAGTTTTGATGAAAATCAACTGCTATTTGTCGATGACTTATACAATCTTGGGAGGGAAAAAATGCAAGATCATCAGGACAGACTTCAACAGATCGAAAATAATACGACAGAGGATCAAGTGGTGACTATTTCATATACATCCGGAACAACCGGTAATCCGAAAGGTATTATGTTAACGCATCTAAATTACTATTCAAATAGTCATGCGGCTGTGGAGACCTTTCAGATCAAGGAAAAAATATCAACCCTTCTTATTCTCCCAACAGATCATTCCTTTGCCCATACTGTAGGTATTTACACGGCTTTAGTCAAAGGTTTGTCGCTTCATTTTGTCGATGCCCGAGGGGGAAGTATGAATGCCTTAAAAAATATTCCAAAGAATTTAGTAGAAGCTGAATCTAATTTTTTGTTGACCGTTCCTGCTTTAACCAGCAATTTTATTCAAAAATTTAAAGAAGGGATCAAAGCAAAAGGAGGTTTGATAGAAGGTATTTTTAACAGAGGTGTCGAAGCTGCCATTAAAAGAAATGGAGACGGGTTCTCAAAACCGGGGGCAGCAACTCAAGTAGCGACGTATTTCAATATGAAACTAGCTGAAAAACTGATATTTCGGAAGCTTAGATTAATATTCGGACCTAAAATTGAATTTTTTGTTGGTGGTGGAGCCCTTTTGGACATCAAGCAACAGCAATTTTATAAGGCAATAGGAATTCCCGTTTATCAAGGTTATGGACTAACAGAAGCCACTCCAATTATTTCTACCAATACTCCTTTTGATCACAAAATGGGTACCTCAGGTAAAGTATTACATGGCATCAAATGCAAAATTTGCGATGAAAACGGAAAGGAATTGGCTCAGGGAAAAAAGGGTGAAATTGTTATTCAGGGCGACAATGTCATGAAAGGCTATTATAAAAATGAGGTGGCAACATCTGAAACGATAAAAAATGGATGGCTTCACACAGGAGACCTGGGATATTTAGATGTAGATGACTTTTTAGTGGTTGTGGGAAGAGAAAAAGCTTTACTGATATCTGAAGACGGAGAAAAATATTCACCCGAAGAAATAGAAGAAGCAATTGTGAATTCTTCTAGCTGTATCCATCAGATCATGATCTACAATGACCATCAAAAATATACTACTGCACTGATCACATTAAATAAAAAGTCAGTTGAAGAAGCGATTCTGAAAGAACACATTGGCAACTATGAATCGTTGAATAAGCATCTAAAAAACGAAATGCTGTTGTTTTCAAAGCAAAAGGAATTTAAGGATAAATTTCCCGGTAAATGGATACCTTCAAATTTTCAAATTATAGCAGAGGAGTTTTCTGAAGAAAATCAAATGATCAATTCAACTTTGAAAATGGTTCGACACAAAATAACTGAAACCTATCAAAACAGACTTGATCTGATGTATGGATCAAAAGCCCAAGATAAGGCAAGGTTGGCAAATACGGAAATACTGAAAAATCTTGTTTCAATCTCTTAAAGATATGCTATGGCAAAGGTGATTAGAATTGAAATAAAAGATCCGCTTTATCAAAAAGAACGGGAACTCAGAAATGAGATTTTATTAAGACCAATAGGGATTCCAGATTTTGGATGGGAAATGAATGATCATATATCATGGCACTTTGTGGCAATGGCTGAATCAGTACTTATAGGCTGTGTACTTCTGGTACCTTTGGATAAAAATCAGAACAGAGGACAATTGATACAAATGGCTGTTGAGTCCAGCTGGCAGGGAAAAGGAATTGGAAAGCTTCTGGTAATCAGCTTGATAAACTTTGCTAAATCAAACGGACTAAAAGAAATAGAGATCCATTCAAGGTCGGAAGCAACAAGCTTCTATGAGCAATTTGGGTTTAAAGTTTACGGTGATGAGTTTGAAGAAGTAGGTATCAAACACCAGTTATTAAGTTTAAAGATTTGATGTTTTCTATTTCTTTTATTGGAGTTTTTCCTTCTTTGATTTGAACTTATAAAAAAGGGATAAATTCATCAAAATCATTGAAAAGGCGTAAACCGTATCCTCTATAGGAATTGTTCCCAACCTTATGCCGAGATTTTCTTCATCATTATACCACACGATATTCCCTTCTATTCCTGTTCCTGTCAATATTCCATTAACTATAAAAAACGGTATGAGCATAAAGAGGAAGGTGATATAAAATGACTGCAGTAACTCAGGATTAAATTTATGAACCAATGCCAGTGTAATGATTGCAAAGATCATATCAACTGATGTATATGCTCTATTGAAATTAAACAACAAGACCACAACAAAGATGATAAATAAACCAATAGTAATCCCCTGACTGGTCTTTTGAGAAAGTGATAAATTAGGATTGATCTCTAATATTGACAAATGGGTGAAAACGCAGGCATAAGGAATGCAAATAAAAAACAGCCATTCTTCAATAGGTAAGTGAATCAATTTCAATCCTGAAAGATAAACCTCATTAAAACCCCAATAACCCTGCAAAGTAAAGTAAACATCCCAAATAATAAATGGAACAAGTGTTATCAGCAGGCCCAGAAATAAAGCTTTCCATTGTTTGTATAACCTGATCCTCGGGTGAAATGAAACCAGTAAAGGCACCGAGATGGATAGAAGATCTATCCATAGGTAGAGTGACATCATTTAGTAGTTTCCTTTGTAATACTTCATGGGAACCCACAGCATTCCAAAACATTCCCCATCGTGTTTTCCTAGGTGTTTGTGATGAATTTTATGAGCCCTTCTTAAGGCCAGTAAGTATTTGTTTTTCGTTTTTCTCCAGATTTTGATTCTTTGATGAATAAAAAGATCGTGAATGATAAAGTAGATGACGCCATAAATAAACACGCCGATCCCTATTCCGAGACTAACCTCCCAATCGAAAATCGACCATAAAGAGAAGGCTGTAATCGAAATTATTGCAAAAAAGACGAAAAAAGAATCATTGAGTTCCAAAAAGGAGTTATGATGATCTCTGACATGATGATCTTCATGCAAATTCCAAAAAAGTCCATGCATCACATACTTATGCATGGCCCAGGCAACACCCTCCATCAAAAAAGTAGTAATCAAAATTGTTATAAATAGTATCATATTTTGCTTCTTTTATCAGTTTTCTTCAAATATCAATTTGTAACAAAACGTCTTTTAAATCTTTTTTTTTTGCAACACTAACAAGCGTTTGGATCATCCTTTGCTTGTATGATGCATCAATTGGGGCATCGGTTAAAGAGGTTTCTAAATATTCTACGTCTTCTTCAATATTCTTATGGTAATTCAGACTACGGGGAACTTTTAATTGCAGCAACATTCTTAGATAAATATTTTCAACATCTTTTCTTATTTGAATTATTTCTTCTAAACTGCTTTTACCTTCATTGAAATATTTTAATTTTGACACCGGTGAGAACACATAATTGGCTAACATACAGGTAGCTGTTGCCTTGTATGCTTGGATCATTTGATCTTCGTCTTTATTAACGGGCTCATATTTATATTCCAGTATGGTTTGTATATCCTCTTCACTACTGATCTGCTGAAACTCAGATCTAATTTTCTCCAAGGCGGATACGTCCTGATCTTTCGAAGACAAAGTTACAAACATTAACAATATGACGCATTTCTCTATCAAAGTAAATTCAACTTGTAATTGACAAAAGATTTTGTGAGAAGAAACATTTTCATAGGGTTACTGATCCTGATTCTCTTCTCATTTATTTCACTTGCCTTTGTTTCCGTTAATTTTCTTAATAATTTTCTATAATAAATGAACGCAGTGTATACACCGAACTTAGCCTCGATAGGTAACTGAAGAATTCCTTCATAAGCCTCTTGAAAATCCTTATTGATCTCATCAATAATCTGCTCTTTTGCCGCGCTATCGATAACTCCTCCCTGAATGTGAGGAAAATAAGATCTATGTAAGTCCTCCGTATCGTCTTTGATGTCTCGAAGGAAATTGACTTTTTGAAATGCACTACCTAATTTCATGGCAGGTCCTTTGAGCTCGTCGTATTTTTTTTGATCACCTTGCACAAAAACTTTCAAACACATTAACCCTACTACATCCGCTGAACCATAGATATAGTCTTCATATTCTTCAATACTTTGGTATTCGCTTTTGTACAAATCAGCACGCATACTTTTCATAAAATGATCAATCAGTGCCTTTTCGATATTATTCTTGTGAACTACTTCCTGAAATGAATTAAGAATAGGATTCAAACTGATTCGTCTCTCTATAGCTTTATCAAGATCATTTTCAAATTCGTCCAATAAAATTTCCTTATCAAAATCGTGAAAAGTATCCACTATTTCATCAGCAAATCGGACAAAACCATATATGGCATAAATATCTTTTTGAATCTTAGGTGATAACATTTTCACCGCCAAGGAAAAGGAGGTGCTATACATGCTCGTTACTTTTTGTGAGCATTGATAGGATAGCTTGTCAAATAATTCTTTCATTTTAATTGTCTTTTGTTAGAAGGTCTGATACTAATTTTCCTGAAATCAGAGCAGGAGGAACACCAGGTCCCGGTACAGTTAGTTGGCCTGTAAAATACAAATTTTTTATCTTTTTACTTTTCAATTTTGGTCTTAAAAAAGCAGTCTGCATCAAGGTATTTGCCATACCATAAGCATTACCTTTAAAAGAATTATAATCATCCTTGAAATCCTGAACGCAATATGACTCCTTAAATAATATGGAGGATCTAATTTCCTGTTTTGTTAGTTCTTCCAATCTGTTGATAATGATGTCAAAATATTGTTCTCTCAATGCTGCTGTATCTTCAAGATCCGGAGCTAAAGGTATTAAAAAAATCGCAGCCTCTTTACCTTTCGGCGCTACGGTATCATCTGTAATACTTGGAAAACTAGCATAGAACAAAGGTTTTTTGGGCCAATGTGGATTGTCATAAATAGCTTTGGCGTGATCATCAAATGGAACATCAAAAAATAAAGTATGATGCAATAACTGTTCTACTTTTTTATCAATTCCAACATAGAATAACAAAGAAGAAGGTGCCATGACACGTTTTTCCCAATAAGCCTTACTATACATTCTGTATCTTTCGTCAAGCAAACTTTCTGTATGTGCATAATCTGCACCGGAAACTAACAGGTCAATAGTTTGCTCTATTTTATCGATCGTAATCGACTTAACTCTTTTATCTTCTCCGAGAGATATTTTTGAAACGTTCGAATTTGTATGAAAATGAACGCCCATTTCTTCTGCTAAACGAATCATGCCATCAACCACAGATTTCATTCCACCTTTCGGATACCATGTTCCCAGACTCAGATCCGCAAAATTCATAAAGCTGTAAAATGCCGGCGTCATTGAAGGTTTTGCACCTAAAAACAAAACTGGAAATTCAATAATTTGTTTTAGTTTGGGGTTTTTGAATTTCTTTTCCGCAACATCATGAATGGTTGTTATAAATTGCGGTACTTCAAACACCGTTTTTTTTGAGACTAATTCCAACGGACTCAAGCCAGGTTTGTATACCAAGTCCTTAATAGCGACATCATAATTTTTTTCAGCCTTTTTTAAAAAACTAGTCAACGATTTTCCCGCATTCGGTTCTATCTTTTCAAAGACCTCTTTTATCTCGTCTAAATCATCTGAAATATCAATAAAGTCATCTTCTCCAAAATACACTCTGTAAGATGGACCCAATCGTTCTAGTTGGTAGTAATCTGATGGCTTTTTCCCGAAATCGGCAAAAAACCTCTCAAAGACGTCTGGCATCCAATACCAAGTGGGGCCCATATCAAATTTAAAGCCGTCCTTAATAAATTGTCTAGCTCTTCCACCCAATTGGGCATTTTTTTCATAAACATTGACTTCAAATCCGCTGCTTGCTAAATAACAAGCTGCAGAAATTGAGGCGAAACCTGATCCTATTATACTAACTTTATTTTTCATATAATACAAAACTAACTGATTTTAAGGTAAAATCATCATTTTTGTCTAACTTTTTTGTTTTTTTCTTAAACTTTTTTGTTTATGCCAAGTAACGTTCAACATATTGTGACAATAATACTACCTAGCATTAACAATATTTGAATAAAATTCAAACACTAACCAAGCACCCGAATCAAAATGAATCAGGTCCTTCAACGATTTCGAAAATAAAAAAATAATTTGAAAAAAGTAAAAAAAAATCGCTCTTACTGTTGGATCAGATCAATCCTATACCTTCTTAAGGAATTCGGTATGTATGCTTTCAATTTTTTGTTGAAAATCTGACGGATTGTTTACCTTGATTATTTGATCAGAATTGGTAACAGCTTCTAAATTCTCCTCGCTTCCCGAAATCATAAATGATGTATCATTTCCTTCGAGAATTGCATCAATAAAAGCATTGACCTTATTTACTTTTGGAGTTACAAACATTGTCATTAGAAGCTGAGGCCTTACCTGCTCGATCACTTTTCTAATGTTGGCCACGGGTACACCAAAACCTAAATAATAGATGTTCAACCCCATTTCTTTTGCCACAAAACTTGCTAAAAGCAAACCAATCTCATGCTCTTCCCCTTCTAGTAAAAAGAAGACAATGGAAGGTGCATCTTTCGACGGGATAGACAAACGCTCAATGGCAGCTATTATTTTTTGTCTGATCAAATTGGAAATGTAATGCTCTTGGGCTATCATTGCCTTGTTACTTGTCCAAAGTACACCGACATATCGTAAAAAGGGGTAAATCGTTTCTGTGATGGTTCTAAAAAAACCTTTTCTTATTACTTGTCTTTCAAAAATGTCGTCAAAATCTTCTTCACTCATCTCAAGCATGCTCAAGGTAAGTCCTTTCATTTCATCAGTTGATTCAGAACCAGGGTTTGCCAATACCTTTGTAACCTCCTCATAGACCTGCTCATTCGACATTTTATTTAGTTTGGAAATTCGGTAACCATTTCGGACCAGGATTCCAAAATTCAACAGTTTCTTTAATTGCTCATCACTGTAGAACCTAATATTTGTGGGAGTTCTCGCCGGATCTAAAAAATCATATCGTCTTTCCCAAATCCTTAATGTATGCGCCTTTATGCCTGTCAATGCTTCTACTTGAGCTACTGAGTATGTGATCATGTTCAATTTTTTTGCAATTAATCCTAGACAAATATATAAAATTATTCTCATTTTTAAATGTCAAATGTTAAAATATTCTAAATTTGTTCAGTTTTTATATTTTTTTCTTGGACAGTAATTATTTTTTACATTATCTTTGTCTAACTTTTATAACTAAATTATTAAACAATGAAAATTTTTATCCAAATGAATTACTTAAAAAAAATTACGATGGCTATAATGTTTCTAGCCATACCACTTTTCATCGTTAGCTGTAGCGACGATGACGACAACAATAAAGTAAGTGATAGTAATATCGTACAAATCGCACAGGCAACACCAGATCTTAGCACACTTGTCGATGCTTTGGTAGAGGCAAACCTAACTGAAGCCTTATCTGGACCAGGTCCATTTACAGTTTTCGCCCCGTCAAACGCGGCTTTTGCGAAATTAGATCCAGACATCTTAAACAACATTATTTCAACGCCATCACTATTAACGGCCTTATTAACGTATCACGTTGCATCGGCAGAGTTAACATCTGACGTTCTTAATGGAAGTGTTCAAACTTTATTATCAGGACAATCATTGTCTGTTGTTAATTCTGGTGGTGTAACAATTAACGGAACTGCAAATGTAACAACCGCTGATGTTTTGGCTTCAAACGGTGTGATACATGTTATTGACGAGGTTTTGATCCCAGAAGATTTTTATGCTCAAACACTA
>JAAESS010000013.1 GCA_024229195.1 Flavobacteriales bacterium
GAATTGTTAAACCAATCTTCGTTACTCATCACCCAACCTGCACTAACAGAAGGGAAAACATCTGATTTGTTGTCACCAGCAAAACGTGAACTCTTGTCATAACGTAATGTTGCAGTCAAGAAATATTTCTGCTTGTAGTTATAATCAGCTGAACCAAACACAGAAAATAATGTAAAACCATTCTCATAAGCATAACTTACTGCAGGTTGATCAAATCCATTAGATAACAGATAAAAATCAGGAGATTCATTAAAATAGTTTTGACGATTTACTCCTTTACCTTTATTAGAATTCTCTAATGCTTCAGTCGCTACAAACACGTTCAAGTTATGATTGTCAGCAAACGTATTATTATACATTAACATATTTGTCCAAGTCCAATTAAAGAATGTTTGGTCTTGTTCAGATAATGTATTTTTAGACGCTGCTTCACCATGTTCTGGATCTAGTGGTGAAAAATTTCTTTGATCAAATACACCTATAGATCCTGCAAACGTAGTCTTGAAAGTTAAGTTATCAGTAATATCATATGAAGCATATACATCTCCAAAAGTTCTGATGTTTCTAAGATAGTTATCCTTTGCTCTGTATAGTAAAGCGTAAGGTTGTCTTGTGTTAGAAAGATCTGTTGAATTACTGAAAGTACCCGCAAACTGAGGTTCATCAAATCCTGGTCTCTCACCATAAACAGCCATCAATGGAGTAGCTCTAAACGCTGATTCCCAACCTTCACTGTTCCCTTGTTGTTCTGTTGTATAAGAAACATTTAAATGTTGTCCTACTTTTAATCTTTCGAGAGGCTTAAATTCATTATTCACCTGGATACTAGCTTTTGCAAATCCAGTGTGCTTGATAACACCACCTCTGTTTAGATAATTTACAGACATAAATGACTTACTGGTTTCAGTACCACCAGCCATAGATACAGTAGCTGAAACAGTTGGTGCAGATTGAGTAATCTCATTCCACCAGTTAGTTCCACCAGGTTGTACCGGCACTACCCAGTCTGCTCCTTTAGATCCACTTAGATCTAAAACAGATGGAAGTACAGGACCACTTGGATCTCTACCATATTGTACATGACCTCTAAAGTCTCCTCCGCCATTATTTACGTCATTTGTATAACCTTCCCAAAGCATATCAGCATGTTGTTGAAGATTCATCAAACTTGGATCATTCACAGTTTGAGATACACCAGTATAGATATCAACAGTTAATGAAGATTTTTCCATATTATAGCTACCAGATTTAGTAGTTACAATAATAACTCCATTTGATGCTCTAGAACCATAGATTGCTGCAGCACCATCTTTCAAAACGTTCATCTGATCGATGTCGCCTGGATTGATAGATGTAAGTACATTAGCATCTGTAGTTTGAACTCCGTCAATAATGTAAAGAGGTCCAGTTCCATTGGTAGAACCAATACCACGAATGTTAACATTCGGAGCAGCACCAGGAGCACCATTACTAACAACCTGAACACCAGTAACCCTACCTTGTAGAGCCTCTGCAGCATTCACTGTTGGTACTTTAAGTGCTTCTTCCATGTCTACAGAAGCAACCGAACCGGTTATGTCTCCTCTAGTCTGTTGTGAATAACCAACAACTACTACTTCCTCTAGTGTATTATCACCACCGGTTAGTAAAATGTTGATCACTGAATCACTACCCACTGTAGCAGTTCCAGTTGTCATTCCAATAAAACTGAACTCTAAAACGTCCCCTTCATTGGCTTCAATGGAATAATTCCCATCGAAATCAGTCGTAACACCATTAGAGGTGCCTTGAACAACAACAGTTGCTCCGGGCAATGGCCCATCTGCATCTGAAACTGTTCCAGTGACCGTCGTCTGCGCCATTGTAAAGCCGCAGGTCAAGAAGATCCCCAGAATGATTAAACTTTTAAATAATTGTTTTCCCATAATAAATAATTATTAATTAATAAATTGATTGTAAGCGTGCGGTTTTTTTCGAAAAACCACCAAAAAATATTTTCAATGCATAAGAATAAAAGTTTAAAGTTTAACTAAAAATTAATATATACATATAACATATTTGGTCCCACAGATAACGTGTTTTACACGCTAAAGGTGATTTTGATTTTCGGTGTTAATTTTTTCATAAAATATAAATTGCAAGATATAAAATTTATTGATTCAAATCTAACAACATTATATTTTTAAATTCGACTGGATGACTTTCACTTTGCAGTGCTATGAACCCTTTATTTACGGGCGTTCCGTCAGTTTTTTCAATTGTGTTATATTCACCCCCGATAACTGGAAGCCGGTACTCCATGACCTTTTTACCGTTAATATAGTGTCTAATAAGAGAATCATTTCTTACTTCAATTTCTAAATTCACCCATTGTTCACCATAAAAAGTGTCTGAATTAGACACTTTACAATGATCCGTAACTAATTGATCATTTATCGTCACATGAGTTCCGGGCGTACATAAATTTGCTGTACTTCTGGACTTTTTTTCGGAGATACCTCCCAATAACTGAACTTCAATACAAACAGGAAAATCTTGATCAAGTTTCATAGACCCTGGAGATTGACAATGGATCATTACCCCGCTGTTTCGTAGCGCCCAATTTTCTCCTCCTTCAAGCTGTTCGCCAAGAAATCGATATGAAATTTTAAATTTATAGTTGTTGAATGGCACTTTGTAAAATAGATGACCAAATGAACTATCAAATGTTTTGTAATTTGAATAATCAACTCTGATTGCACTGTCGACCACTATAAAAGTTTGATTCCAATTCTCGCCTAATGGATGGCCTTTAATCTTTACCTCCCAATTATCAAGATCAACACCGTTAAAAAGGTTTACCCAATTTTCAATCTCAGCATTATTTTCAGTTGTGGATTGCCTTTTACCTGAGCAGTTTATCGCGAAAAACGATAACAATATGATAAAAAGAAATTTTTTACAATTACGCATATTTGTGTAATTCGGGAATTCTGATTCGCAATTTACATGCTAATATTGGACATTTTACAATGAATTCGTAAAGTTTTACATGATCTGTTAACAATACTGAAACAGGTTTAATTGTCAATTCGCTTGTAAAATTGATGGCAAATTAATTACTTTGTTGTTTCTTAATGTTCAAAATATTTCAGTGAAAGCCAGTATACATAAAATAGAGCCATACAGATCAAAGGGTATCGTTTATCATGCAGATACTTGCTTACCTTTAATTGATGCAGTGTCAAGAGATAAATTAAAATTTAAGGCTCTTGCAAGATATACCTATCCGGGTGATCGTTTAACAAATGATACAGCCGGTTTAAATTCAATCGGTTATTGGAATGCCACTGAGCCTCAGGATTGGGGGCTAAACTGGCATAGAAATGAAGGAATAGAAATTCATTTTCTGGAGTCTGGATCTATGCCATATTCACAAGAGAACACAAAGACAGAGTTGCTCCCTAATCATCTGACCATCACGCGTCCATGGGAGGCTCATAAAGTTGGAAACCCCAAGATTGGAATGGGTAAATTTTATTGGGTTATTATTGATCTGGGAGTACGAAGGCCCCACAAGGATTGGGTTTGGCCGGATTGGATCATGATGACTAAAATTGATCTTGATAGATTGACAAAAATTCTTAGACAGGATGATCAGTGGTTGTGGCAGTCAAACCCCAGCATCAGAGAATGTTTTCACAAGATAGGAATTGCTGTTGATACTGACTTAGAGGGTAGCAGTGCATCAAAGATACGCTTACTGGTCAATGAATTATTGATTTTATTACTTGATTTAATCGATTCGAAGGAGGTAATACTGAATGAAGCTTTGACTGATAGTTCGAGAAGTGTTAAATTTTTCTTGAGTGAATTGGATAAAAATTTATCTGAAAACTGGACTATTGAAAAAATGTCAGAATCTGCCGGTGTTGGTCTTACGAGATTTACATATCATTGCAGGCAGTTAACCAATACAACGCCAATGCGTTATCTTGCAATGAAAAGAATAGAACAGGCCAAGAAGATTTTAAATAAGAATCCTGAACTCAGTGTAGCAGAAGTGGCCTACAGTTGCGGTTTTGCTACAAGTCAGTATTTCTCTACTGTGTTTAAGCGGCAAGAAAAATGCACTCCACTTGAATACAAAACCAGTATTTAATGTCATATTGATTTTGATTTTGAGGCTTCTTTGATACTGTTTTCAGTCTTGTTGTTGAAGGTCATGATATCCTGATTTAATGATAATTGAGTATATATTAGAGTTCATATTGTATAATTCCTTTCACTGAATAAAAACACACAGATTTCCATTTTTTATATTTTAATTTCACAGACAATACTCCAAATTAAACTGTACAAAATGAAAAAAACTAGCCAACTATTCAAATTATCATCCTTGGTGATAGCACTTATGATATTATCAGTGATGAGTTGTGATGAAAAGAAAAAAGAAACTTCTTCAGATGCTCCTAAGGAGGAGCTCGCAGAGGCACAAGAACCTTTTTTTAAATTGTCTTTGGCTCAATGGTCTTTAAATAAAGCGGTTCGGTCAGGAGAACAAAGTCCATTGGATTTTGCCCAAAATGCGAGTGAATTGGGTTTTGAAGGCATTGAATATGTGAGTCAGTTGTATAGGAATGAATTGGAAAAAATGGCTGATCCAAAAATGGCCATGGATTCACTTTTAAAAACATTAAAAGAGAAAAGTGATACCTATAACGTGAAAAACCTTTTGATCATGGTTGATGGCGAAGGAAATCTGGCCACAATAGATGATAAGGAAAGAGCACAAACTATAGAGAATCATAAAAAATGGGTTGATGCTGCTAAATTTTTAGGTTGTCATTCTATCCGTGTAAATGCCCATGGTGAAGGAACATATGAAGAGGTTGCTGATGCGGCCGTTAAAGGTTTGACCGCACTCTCATCATATGCAGCAACTCAAGGGGTCAATGTGTTAGTCGAGAATCATGGAGGATATACTTCTGATGGCCAGTGGCTTGCAGCAGTTATGGCAAAAGTAAATATGCCCAATTGTGGAACATTGCCAGATTTTGGAAACTTTTGTATTACAGAAGGTTATGGTTCTATTAACAGTAAAGAATGTGATAATGCTTATGATATATATAAAGGTGTAAGCGAATTGATGCCCTATGCTAAAGCGGTAAGTGCGAAAAGTTATGATTTTGATGAAAATGGAGCGCAACCGAAGATAGACTATGTTAAAATGATGCAGATTGTAAAAGATGCTGGTTACACAGGTTTTGTAGGAGTAGAATATGAGGGTGAAAATTTGTCTGAGATTGATGGCATCAATGCCACAAAGAAATTATTATTAGAAGCAGCCAGTCAATTGAAATAAATGTTCGCATTTAATAATTCATTATGAGTTCAAAGATCAGATTAGGAATTTTAGGAGGAGGAGGTGACTCTCTTATTGGAGTTTTACACCGCGTCGCGGCCAACATGTTCGATCAGTTTGAGATTGTTGGAGGTGTATTTAATCCTAACTGGGACGAAAATATCAGTTTTGCGCAAAAAATAGGACTTTCAAAGGATCGTATTTATCAAGATTTTGATACGCTTATCAAAGAAGAGGTGAGTCTTCCTGAGAGTGAGAGGATGCAGGTCGTATCTATACTTACGCCAAATTTTCTCCATTATCCAATGGCGAAAAAATTATTGGAAAACGGATTTCATATCATCTGTGAAAAGCCACTGACTACAACTTATGAGGAAGCATTGGATTTACAAAGAACAAGGGAGCTTTCTAATTGTATTTTTGCCGTAACTTATACTTACACGGGTTATCCGATGGTTAGACAAATGAGGAAATTGGTCGAAGAGGGAAGATTAGGGAAAATTCATAAAATAGATATTCAATATTACCAGGGTTGGATCAATCCGGTGATTCATGACCCTGTAAAGAGGGCCGCAACCTGGCGTTTACAGCCTGAGAAGTCTGGTATTAGCTGTTGTATAGGAGACATTGGAACACATGCTTTTGATATGATAGAATTTGTAACAGGTATGCAGGTCACCAAAGTATTGGCTGACTTGAATTATTTATATGAAGATAATAAAATGGATATTGACGGCACAGTTCTTATCAGGTGTACCGATGGAGTAAAAGGTGTCATCAGAGCAAGTCAGATAGCAACTGGTGAAGAGAACAGCTTTGTTGTAAAAATTTATGGAGAAAAAGCAGGGATGAAATGGGAACAGGAAAATCCTAACTATGTCTATTTAATGGAAGAAGGCGAGGCATTGAAAGTGCTGAAACCTGGTCATTTATACAATAGTGACCTGTCATTGGATGGAACTAAATTACCACCGGGACATCCGGAGGGAATCTTTGATGCCATGGGCAATATTTACAAAGGAGTAGCCAGAGCAATTAACGGAAAACCCTATGATTCAGGAGAATTTCCAACAATTATTGATGGGCTGAGAGGTATGAATTTTATAGAGCAAACAGTGGCATCAAATTCTGGAGGGAATATATGGATGGATCTAGACTAGCTGTTACAACTAAATATAGGTAAAAGGATGAAAAACATTTTGATTTTAATATGTACGATATCCGTATTGTGGGCTTGTAAAAATGAGATAAAAAATTCCGAAGTACCGGTTTCAACAGAAAAAAATGATAATGACTGGACAAATCTCTTTGACGGAGAAAGTTTTGATGGCTGGCATACTTATTTACAAGATACTATTTCTAGTCAATGGCAAATTGAAGACGGTGTTATGTTCTACAAACCAGACCCAGACAAGAATCAGGGAATGAATAATCTGATCACAGACAAAAGGTATACGAATTACGAACTTTCTTTAGAATGGAAGATCTCAGTTGATGGAAATAGCGGTGTTTTCTTTGGTGTATTAGAAGATGAAAAATACGTAGTTCCCTATATGACAGCACCTGAAGTTCAGATAAGAGACTATACCAACATCCCCGATTTTACTGATAAGCAGCAGATGTCAGGAGCAATTTTTGGTATTGTTGGAATCGAAAAAGATGTCGCAAATAAAGCAGGTGAATGGAATCATTTTTTGATCAGAATTGATCATGAAAATAATCAGGGAAGTGTTAGCCTAAATGAAGAGGAAGTAGCAAAATTTCCCGTCAATGGAGAAGGATGGCAAACCTTGGTTGAAGATTCAAAGTTTATGGATTGGGAAGGTTTTGGAATTACGCAGGAAGGACATATTGGATTGCAGGATCATGCCCATGGAGTATGGTTTAGAAGTATTAAAATCAGGGAGTTGAATTGATAAGATAATGGAGTAGACGAATTTTATCAAATTGTTCCATATTATTTGATTTAGGCACAATTTTGTGGATGGAATTCAAAGAATTTTGAGGATTTGTTAGTATATTTACGACTTTTGACAAAATTCCTTCAATATACGGTATAGTACTATCCATAAAAGTGAATCATTAATGATGTTCATTTAAGTGGTGGAATTATGATATCATTAAAATTTAAAGTGAATTTACGAATTTGAGCAAGTATAAATCATCGATTTTTTCTAATTAATTAATTTAAGAAATATTATGAGTAAGAATGAAAAAAAGAATACAATTTCCAGAAGGAATTTTGTGAACAAAACTTTGGTAGCAAGTGCTGGTTTCACCATTGTACCCTCTTTTGCTGTTAGTGGTCTTGGCCATGTCGCGCCGAGTGACAAACTAAATATTGTCGGTGTTGGTGTTGGAGGAATGGGCCTGAGAAACCTAAAAAACTTAAATTCTCAAAACATAGTAGGATTATGCGATGTAGATTGGAAATATTCCAAAGGCGCGTTTGATACATTTCCTAAGGCAAAAAAATATTGGGATTGGCGTAAAATGTATGAAGAAATGGAAAATGAGTTTGACGCAGTAGTGATTGCAACTGCGGATCATACGCATGCCATTACAGCGGCACATGCCATGACAATGGGAAAACATGTATATCTTCAGAAGCCTCTTACTCACTCTGTATACGAATCAAGGTTATTGACAAATTTAGCGGCACATCATAAGGTTGCCACACAAATGGGTAATCAAGGTGCCTCTGGTGCTGGTGTTGCAGAAACATGTGAAGTTCTTTGGAGCGGGGCATTAGGAGATGTGGTAAAAGTTGAATCATTTACAGATCGTCCAATATGGCCTCAAGGATTAAATACACCTGAAACTGCAGATCCTATTCCTGATACATTAAATTGGGAGTTGTTTACAGGACCTGCAAAAATGCGTCCTTTTAACGAAGTATATCATCCATGGAACTGGAGAGGATGGTGGGATTATGGTACAGGAGCATTAGGAGATATGGCTTGTCATATACTTCACCCTGTTTTTGAAGGTTTAAAATTAGGTTATCCTTCTAAAGTTCAAGCGAGTTCTTCATTATTATTAAATGATTCTGCACCAGTTGCACAATCAGCAAAACTAACATTCCCTGAAAGAGGAAAGGTTGGAAGTATTAATTTACCTGAGGTAGATGTTCATTGGTATGACGGTGGTATTAAACCAGAATTACCGGACAACTGGCCAGCAGGTAAAAATCCGAATAAAAACGGTGGAGGAACTTTCTTCTACGGAACTAAAGATATACTGCATACGGGCTGTTACGGACTTGAGCCGGAATTATTATCTGGTAAGAAGATCTCAGTACCAAAAACTGAAAGAAGAGTCGAAGAAGAATTAGGATTGACTTGGGGCGGTGGTGCTCATGAAATGGATTGGGTAAGAGCTTGTAAAGAAAGCCCTGAAAACAGAACACCTTGTACCTCTGATTTTGCAGAAGCAGGACCATTCAATGAAATGGTTGTGATGGGTGTTTTAGCTGTTCGTCTTCAAGATTTGAATAAAACACTTGAATGGGATGGTGAAAATATGAAATTCACGAATATTGGAGCTAATGAGGAAATCAGAAATATCCTCAAAGATGGTTTTGAAATTCATGATGGACATCCAACATTCAACAAAGATTATACTGATCCAATGAATGCATTGGCTTACTCTGAAGAACTTGTTAAGCACACTTACAGAGACGGCTGGTCATTGCCGGATATGCCAAAATAATCACATCATAATTTTTTGAAAAGGATCCTTGAACGTTTATATGATTATGTATAGATTTTCGAGGATTCTTAAAAAAATAAATAAGCGAATAATTAATTTAATTTTAAACACTCATAAAATTCAATACAAATGAAAAAAAGAATTTTTGTAATGGCCTTAAGTATCGCAGTCACTTCATTTATGGTGAGCTGTGGAGATGGGGCAAAAAAAGAAGCGCCGGCTGCTGAAGTGGCTGAAGCTGAGGCAGCACCAGAGGTCCAAGAAGAAGCAGCACCAAATACTTTGACAGAAGCAGAAAAAAAAGATGGATGGGTTTTACTTTTTGACGGAACTACTTCAGAAGGCTGGAGGGGTTATAAAAAGGATCATTTTCCTTCTGCATGGCAAGTTGTTGACGGAACTATTTATATGGTAGGTTCTGGTAGAGGAGAAGCTGGAGACAAAGAAGGTGGTGATATTATTTATGATAAAGAATTCCAAAATTTCACCTTAAGTCTGGAATGGAAAATTTCAGAAGGTGGTAATTCAGGTATCTTTTATCTAGGTGAAGAAGAGCTTGATTATATCTGGAAAACTGCTCCTGAAATGCAGGTTTTAGATAACGATAAGCATCCTGACGCTAAATTAGGAACTGATGGTAATCGTCAGGCGGGATCTCTATATGATCTTATTCCGGCTAAACCACAGAATGCCAAACCTGTAGGAGAATGGAATAAAGTGGAAATTACCGTATACAAAGGAACTGTTGTTCACAATCAAAATGGCGTAAATGTTGTTGAATATCATTTATGGACACCTGAATGGAATGAAATGGTTGCCGGAAGTAAATTTCCTGGTTTGAATAAAGACTGGGCAGATGTTGCTACTAAAGGTTATATCGGTTTGCAAGATCATGGAGATGACGTTTGGTTCAGAAACATAAAGATCAAGGAGTTGTAATCAGACTTCCAAAATAAATAAAAAACCCTCTGCATTTGTGGAGGGTTTTTTTATTTGTTCAGATTCTCAATCAAATAGAAAATCACTTTTCTAGATTCAATAGGATAGCAAAATTAATAGTCAATATGATCATTCATAAGATCCCAGTCATTGATCTGGATAAAAGGCCAACCATTCAATTGAACTTTATTTTCTATGGGTGTAAGCTCAACATCGAATAGTTCTTCATCATTCCTAATGCTTTCTCAACTTGTGATCCTTTGATACTAATGCAGGCACAAAATGTATCATCTATCAAAGCTTCTTCCTCAATGGTAACCTTAAATCGTGAAAAGCTAAAAATACCGATAAATAATGTATAACAATTGTTACTCAAATGTTGTAGTGTTAATAACAATTAATTTAAAGTAAACAGTTAAGAGTCAATTATTTCAATCAAATCTTTTTTTGATACCGATGGATTTGCTCCTGATCTTGAGGCGACTATTGCTCCCATGGCACATGCATTGTCAATTGAAGTCTGAGGTTTACTTTCTTCAAAAAATTGATGCACTAAGGTTGCTAAAAATGAATCACCTGCACCTACCGTATCTTTTACGATGACACTATATCCAGAATTTCTATAGAAATAACCATTTGTAAAAAACAGGGCACCATTAGCTCCCAACGTAATGCAAATATGTTTTGTTTTGGTTTTTACAGCAAGATATTTGATTTGATCTTCTATGGTTTTTTGATGAATATTAAGATGTTTGGTTATTTGATCTAGTTCTTCATCATTAAATTTTATAAAATCTGCAAGATGCATTAATTCTAAAATCAATTCCAAAGTATAAAATGGAGCTCTTAAATTCGCATCAAAAACTTTAAATTTTGCAAAGCTAAGACAACGATAAAGTGTGGCTTTTGAAATGTCATTTCGACAAGATAAACTACCAAATATAAACGCGTCAGATTCTTTAATTTTATCTAAGTCTTTATTTTTTATGGAAATCGCATCCCAGGCAACAGGCATCGAAATATCATAACTAGCTGTATTCGTATGATTTAAAATTACTCTGACTGTTCCAGTTGGGAGCAGCTGGTCCAATTGAAGACTTTCTGTGTTCAGCTGATTTTCCTGAAGGTATGATGCTATTTCTTGACCATCCTGATCATGACCAATACGACTGATAATCTCTACTTCATTACCCAATGAATGTAATCTGAGCGCCACATTTAGAGGGGCACCCCCAATTCTTTTATCGTTTGGAAAGATATCCCACAATGTTTCACCAAAACAAACGATTTTATGGGACATGTTCTTACTTGGATTTGGTCAGTATTTTTTCGAGTTCCTCTAAGGGTACTCCTTTAGTTTCAGGCATAATGAACTTTACAAAAAGTAATTGAAGTACCATCATAAAAGCAAAGAATGCAAATACAGTTCCGGCACCAATCGTACCGAATAGGAACGGTATGGTTGATGGAATAATGGCCGCTAAAACCCAATGAGTACTTGTGCCGAAAGATTGCCCGGAGGCTCTGAGTTGGTCCGGAAAAACTTCTGAAATAAAAACCCATATTACTGTGCCTTGTCCAATTGCATGAGATGCTATAAAAACAAATAGAAAAATGGGAACTGCTAAACCACCCCATTCGAGAAAGAATGCCATGGCTACCAATGATAAAGATAAAATATAACCAATTGAACCGATGTACATCAGTTTTTTTCTTCCTAGTTTGTCAATTAAAGAGATACCTATTAGGGTAAATACCATATTCGTTACACCGATCCCGATAGAGCTGAGAAGCGCTGTACTTTCTCCTAATCCAGCTTCCTGAAATATCCTTGGGGCATAGTATAGAAAAGCATTAATTCCAGATAGTTGATTAAAAAAGGCAATCAGAAAAGCCAATAGCAATGGAAATCTGTATTTTTTCATAAAGATATTCTCATTGCTACTGTGATGATCATGCTGACTATCTTCTATTTCTTTCATTTTTTGTTCGATATCACCCTCTGGATTCAACTGTTTAAATACAACTGATGCCTCTTTACGTTTTCCTTGTAATAACAGCCACCTTGGACTTTTAGGAACTGTAAGAACCAAGAAGGTATAGATAACTGCAGGAAGGGCTTCGACGCCCACCATCCATCTCCAGGCATTTTCACCGATATTACTCAATAAATAATTGGACATAAAAGCAATCAAAATTCCAAGAACAATATTGAATTGATAAAACCCAACAAGGCGCCCCCTGTCTTTGGCTGGTGCAATTTCCGATACATATGCAGGAGCAGCAACTGTAGAGGCACCAACACCCAATCCACCAATAAATCTGAAGAACGCAAATGTATAAGGGTCGTTCACCAATGAAGAGCCTAATGCAGAAACAGTATACAGGACACCTATCCAAATCAAGGTATTTTTTCTCCCGATTTTATTGGTAGGTATACCTCCAAACATAGCGCCAATAACAGTTCCCCAGAGAGCCATCGCCATTACTACTGAACCGTGAAAAACATCAGAGGAACCCCATAAAGTCTGTAATTGTTGATCTGCACCTGAGATTACTACCGTGTCAAATCCAAAGAGAAAGCCGGCCATTGCAACAATAATTGACCAAATAAGAATTTTATTCATGGTTTGATTTTTAGTTTCACAAGGCCATGAAGATAAGTTAATTACTTTAATTTCTGACCTGACACGTTTTGGTTTGATATAATTTCATTGACTGAAAAACTTGAAAACACCATGAACCCAATATTTTATATTCTAGAAAATGATTTTTATTGTTCATTTTCGGTTATCTGTCGAATATTTTTTAAAAAGAGACATAATACATTGATTTTTGCATAGGATTTAAGTTCATACAGATTTGAAGTTTTAATAATTACAAATACCGTCTTTTAGAAAGTAAAAAATTATGTACAAGAAACTAGAGTATAAAGAAGCAGGAAAATTTGAAGAAACAAGATTTGAAAAGATTCACAACGTTGTTTTTGATAATTCGAATATTGCATCAATTGCCGTGGCACAGGAAATTGCCAACTTGATCAGAACAAAGCAGTCAGAATATAAAAAATGTGTTTTAGGTTTGGCAACAGGTTCTTCTCCGATAAAAGTATATGAAGAACTGGTGAGAATGCATGAGGAGGAGGAACTGAGTTTCAAAAATGTCGTTACTTTTAACCTTGATGAGTATTACCCGATGACCAAGGAAAATACCCAAAGTTATTGGTACTTTATGCATGAACATTTGTTTAATCATGTGGATATACTTCCAGAGAATATCAATATTCCAAATGGTGAGGTCAAGCCGGAAGAAGTACATCAGTTTTGTATTGATTATGAATTGAAAATTAAAGAAGCCGGCGGGCTTGATTTTCAATTACTGGGTATAGGTCGAACAGGTCACATTGGTTTTAACGAACCGGGATCTCATTATAATTCAGGTACTCGAAATATAACACTTGATCACATCACAAGAATTGATGCTGCAACAGCGTTTTTAGGTATAGATCACGTTCCCAGAGTTGCGATTACAATGGGAATTGGAACCATTAGAAAGGCGAAAAGAATTGTATTACTGGCTTGGGGTGTAAATAAAGCATCCGTCTTAAGGGATACAATTGAAGGAGAGATCACAGCCGAAGTTCCTGCTACTTATTTACAAAGACATGAAAATGTAACCTTCGTTCTCGACGAAGAAGCGTCGAATGACCTGACCCGTGTCAAGACACCTTGGTTGGTTAAAAATTGTATTTGGACAGATGATTTGATTGCAAAAGCGGTTGTTTGGTTAAGTATCAAACTAGAAAAATCTGTTTTGAAACTGACGGATAAAGATTACAACTATCATGGAATGTCTAGTTTGTTGGTTGAACAAGGTTCAGCTTATCAAATGAATATTAATATGTTCAACCGAGTGCAACATACCATTACGGGATGGCCGGGAGGAAAGCCAGATGCTGATGATAGTAACCGTCCTGAGAGAAATACACCAGCGAAAAAACGAGTAATTATTTTTAGTCCACATCCGGATGACGATGTGATTTCAATGGGAGGTACCTTTGATCGACTTGTAGAACAGGGACATGAAGTACATGTAGCCTATCAAACTTCAGGAAATATTGCTGTTTCGGATGAAGAAACTTTGAAGTTTGCAGAAGTTTCTCTAGAACTAAATGGAGGAGCATCTAATGCTGCACAAATCATAAAGGACCTAAACAACAAAAAAGATTATGATGTTGATAGCGATGGTGTAAGAGGTTTAAAAGGATTAATTAGAAGAAAAGAATCAGTTGCTGCTACCAGATATATGGGTATACCTGATGAGCAAGTTCACTTTTTAGATCTTCCATTTTATGAAACTGGTCGAGTAAAAAAGGATAAACTGAGTGATCAGGATGTAAAGATCATGTGCGATATCATTTCAGATATAAAGCCTCATCAAATTTATGGTGCCGGGGATCTTGCTGATCCGCACGGAACGCATAAAGTATGTCTTGATGCCTTATTTATGGCCTTGGCTAAACTTAAAAAAGAAAGTTATATGGATGATTGCTGGGTCTGGTTATACAGAGGTGCTTGGCATGAGTGGGATATACACGATATCGAGATGGCAGTTCCTATGAGTCCGGATCAGGTATTAAAGAAAAAACAAGCCATTTTCTTTCACCAGTCTCAAAAAGACGGGGTGATGTTCCAGGGTGATGACTCAAGAGAATTCTGGATGCGTGCTGAAGAGAGAAATAAAGAAACAGCTAAAAAATATCATAGCCTTGGTATGGCTGACTATGCTGCTTTTGAGGCATTTAAGAGATATCATTATTAAAATTTTATTTGAGTATTTTTCTAAACCGTCTTAAGGAGCTTGTTGAGAGCAATCTCTGACAGACGGTTTTTTTATCAAAGCTCATTTTCACCAAGTTTAAAATTCCACTTATGAATCACAAATTATTTTTGATCCTTCTTATTTTTTTGGGATCGATCAATATCAAGGCACAGGATAATTCTTTGGAAGAAATTCATTTGATGCCCTGGCCACAGCAAATGAAAGCCAATGAAAGTGATTTCAAAATCACTGAAGAGTTCATTGTTTTTATTCATGGTGAGGAAAATGAATATGGAAGAATTTCAAAAGCAGCAGTTCGTTTTATTCGCTACATGACGGATAAGACCGGAGTTTTTGTAATAAATGGTTTTCCAAACCCCAAAGGTATTGATGCTTCTGCGGCGTCTCTACATATTTATTTCGACAATGAGGTTGAGGTAGCTATGGGTATCGATGAATCCTATAATTTACAGGTAACAGATAACGTCATTGAAATACGCGCCAAAACGGATGTTGGTGCGATGCACGGTTTGTCTAGTTTATTACAATTAATCGAGATAAAAAATGGATCATATGCTTTTGCAGGTGTAGAAATCAATGATGAGCCAAGGTTTGTATGGAGAGGTTTGATGATGGATGTGGCCAGACACTTTATGCCGATAGATGTAGTCAAAAGAAATATTGATGCCATGGCTTTGGTAAAGCTCAATGTTTTTCATTGGCATTTGTCAGATGATCAAGGGTTTAGAGTAGAAACAAAGACATTACCTGAATTATATCAAAAAGCTTCTGATGGATTGTATTACACGAAGTCAGATGTAAAAGAAATTGTAAAATATGCGAATGATAGAGGGATTAGGGTTGTGCCTGAATTTGATGTTCCAGGTCATGGAACAGCATTTTTGACTGCTTTTCCTGAATTAGGCAGTAAAAAGGATATGGAATATAGCGTAGAACGCAATTCCGGAATTTTTGACCCAACTTTAGATCCAACCAATGAAAAAACTTATGAATTTTTAGATGCCTTGTTTAAAGAAGTAGCCCCTCTTTTTAATGATGTTTACTTTCATATTGGAGGAGATGAAAATGAAGGAAAGCATTGGGATGAAAATATTGATATCCAGCAATTCATGAAAGAAAATGAGTTAAAGGATAACCACGAATTACAGACTTACTTTAATATCAGACTTGAGAAAATCCTGGCTAAATATGGAAAATCATTAATGGGTTGGGAAGAAATAATGACAGCAAACATGCCCAAGACTGCCCTTATTCATTCCTGGAGAGGAGTAAATGAAGGTATGCAGCCTGGTGAGTCTTTGGTAAAAGCGGTAAAGAATGGCTACCAGACAATTTTATCTAATGGTTATTATATTGATCTCTTACTCTCTGTGGAGGATCATTATTTGGTAGATCCAATGCCTGATGTTGAGTTGACCGAAGTTGAAGCGAAACGGATTCTTGGAGGCGAAGCAACTATGTGGGCCGAATTGGTTACGCCGCTTACAGTTGATTCTCGAATTTGGCCGCGAACAGCTGCAATTGCAGAAAGATTTTGGTCAGCCCAGGAAGTACGTGATATAGATCATATGTATGATCGATTAAGTACGATTAGTCAGTTTTTAGAGCTGATGGGTATTCAACATTTAAAAAGTAAAGAATATATCTTAAGAAATATTGCCAATTATCAGGACACCCACGGCCTTAGATCCTTAACATATATTAGCGAACCATTTAAGATCTATTCAAGAAATGCTGGTGGCACAGAATACAAGACCTACTCGCCATTTACTTTATTTGCAGATGCTTGCACTGCTGATGCTAAGTCAGTTAGAGATTTTAGACAACTCGTAGATAACTACATCAAAAATCCAAATGAATCGCTTAAAAAAGAGTTGGATGACCACTTAAAGACTTGGGAAGGTATCTCAGATCAACTAAAGATTATCGAGCCTGATGCACCTTTGGTATCGAGGCTAATACCATATGCGGAAAGAGTAGGAGAGATTGCCGCAATAATAGCAAAAGTTTTGAATAGCAATGTCATTTCTTCAGAGGAATTGAAACAATTAAAATCTTTAGTTGAAAAGAAGGAAGATCCAACTGTGAATCTTGACGTTGAATTGGCAGTAGCTAATGATATCATGAGATTGGCTGAGTATTTAGCAAAAAATTAATCATGAAACATTTCCTTATGCGAATCTCCAAAACATTTATATTTTTTAGTTTTTCACTTTTATTGATCTCTTGTGAAAAACAGGATAAGAGTACTGATTTTACAGCCGAACATCTGTTCACAGCCGGAATTGAAGGTCCTGCAGTGGATCGCAATAACAATTTGTATGCAGTTAATTTTGAAAGTGAAGGCACGATAGGAATTGTCGACACTCAGGGAGAGGTATCACTTTTTATAAGGCTTCCCAATGGCAGCGTTGGCAATGGAATAAGGTTTGACAAAGAAGACAATATGTTTATTGCAGATTATGTTAACCACAATGTTTTAATGGTTTCAAAAGGGGGCAAAGAAGTGAGTGTTTATGCGCATCATGCTGATTTAAATCAGCCAAATGACCTTGCTATTGCACCTGATGGCACTCTATATGCTAGTGACCCAAACTGGGCAGAAAGTTCAGGTAAGCTATGGAAAGTTACGGCAAATGGGTTTGAATTGATGGAAGCTGACATGGGAACAACTAATGGAATTGAAGTATCACCTGACGGAAGTTTACTCTATGTGAATGAGTCTGTTCAAAGAAATATTTGGGTCTATGATGTGGATAAATCAGGACATATTAGCAACAAGAGACTTTTTTTTAAATTCCCTGATTTTGGTCTGGACGGGATGCGTTGCGATAACCAGGGTAATCTCTATGTTTGTCGATATGATGCCGGTAAAGTTGTTGTGCTGAATAAAGAAGGAAAGGTCATCAGAGAGATTGTGTTGAAGGGTAAAAAACCAACTAATATCGCATTTGGTGGACCTGATGGGAAAAAATGTTTTGTCACTTTACAAGACAGAGGCTGTTTTGAAACCTTCCAAGCTTCAGATTCAGGAAGGAATTTTGAATAATAATTTATTTTCGAGTTGTTAATAATCTCGTGTAATCCATTGAATTTATTGTAAAAATTAACTTCCGAAATCGATTTCGTTTAAAGTTTACCATTCGTTTAAAAATGCGCTTTTTTATTAGTATTTTTGTGTGTTTTTAAATAGAATATGAAGAAATTTATTAGAAAAGTAGCAGTGATGACTTCAGGAGGAGATTCTCCTGGTATGAATGCCGCTATCCGTGCGGTAGTTCGCTCTTGTGCATATTACAAATTAGAAAGCGTCGGTATTTACCGAGGATATCAAGGAATGATTGAGGGCGACATCGTACCTATGTCGGCTCGTGATGTGCATCATATCATCCAAAAAGGAGGAACAATTTTAAAATCAGCCAGATCAAAGGAATTTAGAACCATTGAAGGTCGTAAAAAGGCTTATGAAAGCTTAAAAGAAAATAATGTAGATGCATTGGTAGTTATTGGAGGTGATGGTTCCTTTACAGGAGGTATGATCTTTAGTCAGGAGTATAACTTTCCTGTGATTGGGATCCCGGGAACTATTGATAATGATATTTTCGGAACAGATTATACACTTGGTTATGACACTGCGCTTAATACAGCAATGGAAGTGATCGATAAAATTCGTGATACGGCCAGTTCGCATAACAGATTGTTTTTTGTTGAGGTGATGGGACGTGATGCAGGTTTTATTGCTTTAAATACCGGAATCGGTGCCGGAGCAGAAGAAATTCTGATCCCGGAAGAAGATATGGGTCTTGACCGATTGTTGCAGTCTCTTGAAAAAAGCAGACGCTCAGGAAAATCGTCAAGTTTGGTTGTTGTGGCTGAAGGTGATAAAACAGGAACTAATGTTTTTGAACTGGCAAACTATGTAGAAACAAATTTACCTCAGTATGATGTTAGAGTATCCGTTTTAGGTCATATGCAACGAGGAGGAGCTCCTAGTTGTTTTGATAGGGTTCTTGCCAGTAGAATGGGTGTAAAGGCTGTTGAGTTATTGATCGATAACCATAGTAACAAAATGGTTGGAGTTCAGAATAATAAAATGGTAGCGGTTGATTTAGAAAATGCCGTAAAAGAGCATCACAAGATCAGCCAGGAAATATTGAGAATATCTGATATAATGTCAGTATAAATAAAAATAATTTTTAAATAATTAAGAAATGATAAAAATCGGAATTAATGGTTTTGGAAGAATCGGAAGATTGGCTTTCAGAATCGCGGCAGAAAGAGAAAATGTACAAGTTGTTGGTATCAATGACCTTTTAGACGTTGATTATTTGGCGTATATGTTAAAGTATGATTCAGTTCATGGACGATTTGATGGTACCGTTGAAGTAAAAGACGGAAAATTGGTTGTAAATGGAAATGAAGTTCGTATCAGTGCAGAGCGTAACCCTGAAGATTTGAAATGGGATGAGATTGGTGCTGAATATGTGATTGACGCAACAGGTATTTTTACAACGAAAGAAAAGGCTGGATTGCATTTAAAGGCAGGAGCTAAGAAAGTTGTAATTTCTGCTCCTTCAGCGGATGCTCCGATGTACGTAATGGGAGTGAATCACAAAGAACTAACTGCTGAAGAGAATATCTTTTCAAATGCCTCATGTACAACAAACTGTTTGGCTCCGATTGCCAAAGTTCTTCATGACAATTTTGAGATCACAGATGGTTTAATGACAACGATTCATGCTACAACGGCTACACAGAAAACGGTTGATGGACCTTCATTAAAAGACTGGAGAGGTGGTAGAGCTGCTCTTCACAATATTATCCCTTCTTCTACGGGAGCTGCCAAAGCGGTAGGTAAAGTTATACCATCCTTAAATGGTAAATTGACAGGTATGTCATTCAGAGTACCAACTATGGATGTCTCTGTTGTGGATCTTACCGTAAACTTAGGTAAAGCTGTTTCTTACGAAGAAGTTTGTAAGGCAATGAAAGATGCCTCTGAAGGCGAATTAAAAGGTATCCTAGGATATACGGAAGAATTAGTAGTTTCTCAAGATTTTGTAGGTGAGAAACGTACTTCTGTATTTGATGCGAAAGCAGGTATTGCTTTAACTGATACTTTTGTAAAAGTTGTTTCTTGGTATGATAATGAATATGGTTATTCTACTAAGATTGTTGATCTTCTTGAATATTCTGCTTCTCTATAAGCATATTTTCAATCATAAATTTAAAAGCTGTCCGATAAGGACAGCTTTTTTTTTGATGTTATTGATTTTTCTCTTTAAAATCAATGTTTTTTCAAGCCAACTTTCCTATCATTTGTCATCATTTTTGTAACTTGTTTTCATAAATTTACCTTAGATAAAAATTGTTCCCTAAAAACATCCTTTTAAGTAGCTGTAATTCAGCATCAGAACAGGTTTTAATTCAGGGTTCATTATGTTCATTAATTTCTAAAAATTTCTTTTTTTATGGCGCATACAAAAAAAACAAAAGGCATCATTGCAATTCTAACCGGGGGTGGTGATGTGCCTGGTCTTAACCCAGCGATTCGAGCAATTACTATTCGTGCTAATCGAGAGGGCTATAAAGTTATTGGTCTGCGACGTGGTTGGGCTGGAATCACCGAACTCGTTCGAGACAAAAAAGCTGATAACAGCAAGAGCTTTATGGTTCTGACCAATGATATTGTGAATAAGGCAGGTAGAACAGGAGGTACCTTTTTACATTCTTCACGAACCAAACCAAGTAAAATGCCAAAGGCACACGTACCAGAGCATTTGAAAGATAGTTATAACGAGGACCTGAATGATCTAACACCCGAAATCATCAAGAATTTAGACTGGTTGGGTGTTGATTTTTTAATTCCAATTGGAGGAGATGACACCTTAAGTTATGGTGTTCGCTTGTATAAAGAAGGAGTAAAAGTAGTAGCCATTCCGAAGACAATGGATAATGATGTTCCTGGAACTGATTATTGTATCGGTTTCAGTAC
>JAAESS010000014.1 GCA_024229195.1 Flavobacteriales bacterium
CTAAAAATTGCACCAGTTAAGGCATATTCTCCTGTTTGATCTACCAGATCAAGTACTTGTTCCCATTGATCATCTTCATAAACAAAAATGGTGATGATAGGTCCAAACAATTCGGTACACATAGTTTCGTACTGAGGGTTGCTTGTTACGATCACAGTAGGTTCAATAAAATAACCCACAGATCCGTCATATCCACCTCCAACTATAATTTCTGCGTCATCGTCTTTTTTCGCTTGATCAAGGTAACCTGACAATTTTTTAAAGGCGCGATCATCGATTACAGCATTAATAAAATTTGAACTGTCTCCGGGAGTTCCTATTTTAAAGGAATTCACATCTTTGATCACTGATTCTTTAATATCGCCCCATAAACTTTTCGGTAAATAAGCTCTTGATGCAGCCGAACATTTTTGTCCCTGATACTCAAAGGCACCTCTCGAAATTGCAGTTGCTACTTCTTGTGCATGAGCAGAAGGATGTGCCCAGATAAAATCTTTACCACCAGTTTCTCCAACAATTCTTGGATAAGATCGGTAGTGTTTTACATTGGCGCCAATTGTTTTCCAGAAATCATCAAATACAGGTGTAGATCCGGTAAAATGAACTCCAGAAAAATCTTTGCGATTTAACAAAACATCAGTTATGGTTCCTGAGTTACCGGTCACCATATTGATCACGCCATCAGGTAAGCCTGCTTCTTTGAATAATTCCATGATCACATGAGCTGAATACACCTGAGACCTTGCTGGTTTCCAAATGACAACGTTACCCATCATAGCTGGTGCTGCCGGTAAGTTTCCTGCAATCGCAGTAAAGTTAAATGGAGTAATGGCATACACAAAACCTTCTAGTGGTCTGTACTGCATTCTATTCCAAATTCCCGGTGATGATTCAGGCTGATTGGTATAAATATCAGTCATAAATTCAACGTTGAAACGCAAGAAGTCTATCAACTCACAAGCGGCATCAATCTCTGCTTGCATCACGTTTTTAGATTGAGCGATCATCGTAGCCGCATTCATTCTATATCTAAAAGGGCCGGCTAATAATTCAGCTGCTTTTAAAAAGATGGCAGCGCGATGTTCCCAACTTGTCTTAGACCATTGTTCTCTTGCCTCTGCTGCTTTTTCAACAGCTAATTCTATATGTTCTTTTTCGGCAGTATGGTATTGACCCACTTTGTGCTGATGGTCATGAGGTGGATGTATATCTACAGTTTTACCTGTTCGGTATTCTTTGCCTCCAATGTAGAAAGGAATATCAATTTCTTCATTGAACATTTTGTTATAAGTAGCAATTAAATCGGTGTGCTCTGGTGATCCGGGAGCGTAAGAATTTACCGGTTCATTTATCGCTTTTGGCACCTTGAAAAATCCGTTTGACATAAGTGTTTATTTTAGTTTGGAACAATTCTTTTTTTAGTGAAGGCAAATGTACGAATTATGTAAGATTTTAAGTCTTAACTATATGCTAAATGTTAACTTTGCAAGGAATGATTCGCTAATTTTGAAAATTCGCATTTATCTATGTGTACTGTTACTTTTTTACCGCTCCCAGATAAAGGATTTGTACTGACCTCAAGTAGAGATGTTGGTTATCAACGTGAAAAAGCCTTGAATCCTGCCACATATACAGAAGGCGGAGTGTCTTTGCATTATCCCAAAGATGGTAAAGCTGGAGGTACCTGGATTGGGACCAGTCGAGACAACAGATTGATTTGTTTGTTAAATGGCGGCTTCTCGAATCATAGGAGAAAAGACTCCTACCCAAAAAGCAGAGGATTGATCGTAAAGGAATTATTGATTGCTGAAGATTTTGAAGAAGCGCAGTTGATAATAGACTTGAAGACGATTGAGCCCTTCACCATGGTTGTGGTTGACTGGAGTGAAGAAAACAAACTATTTGAATTTGTTTGGGATGGTTTTGAAAGACACCTCAAGGCATTAGCCTGGCAGCCAATTATTCGGTCCTCATCTACATTATACACAGACCAAATGAAAGAAATGCGTCAAGATTGGTTCAGGGAGTGGTTTATTGGAAAAAGTATGAGTCCTGAGAACATACTTGATTTTCATAAATACGGAGGAGTAGGTTTTCCAGAGGTGGATGTGTTTTTGAAAAGAGAAAAAGTAGGCACCGTAAGTATCACCCAGGTATCAAAAATTGGGAATGATATTGAAATGACTTATTTCCCTCAATGATTTAGAGCATAAATGCGATAAATGAAATGATACTTCCGCCAATTAGCGCCAGAAACATAAAGCCAGTGTTGAGTATGATATACTTGATGAAAGTTTTAAATCTTCCTTGCTCATAGAACCGTCTCATAGACATATAAAGGTGTATCATAAAAATGATCAAAAAGATCCAGACAACCCCATCTGAATGGAACAGTCTTCCAATAAGGAAAAAGAGTAATAACAATAGGAAAAAGACAGTTTGAACGTGAAATACAAATACGAGGTTTTCAGTATAGTTAAATTTTCTTCTGATATAAAGTAATGATACGATTAGTGTAAAAACTGGTAATAAGAAAAACAGAGCGACAGAAACTCTTGAAAGTATCCTGTCTATTAATTCAGCCCCATAATTGCTCGGATCCTCAACTGCCTCGTTCCAGTCTGTGGACTTAGAATACAGAAAAACATTCCAGTAACTTTCCTTATAACCAAGTTTATCTATGGCCGCAAGTGCAGATTCTTTTGGGAATTCTTTTTCAAATTCCATAAATGACTTGATCTTGATAAATAATTTTTTACCACTCCCAGCTTCAGTTCCCTCGTCCGAAATTCGAATCAAAGATAAAGGTATTTCATAGACAATTTCTCTTGCTTCAAAGACACTGTCTAAATGTTTGACAGCGAACTTTTTTAATTTTCCTTTTTTCGATACTTCATCCCAGCCTTCTTCAAATTCTGACCATTGGTTAACCATGACATTCTTATCATCATTGGTGAGTTCTTTCGCCTTTTTATCAATTGAGATTAAAATAGCCAATATTAAGCTATCTTTAAGATCAAAAGATAACGTTTCATTGTTAAGATCATTGAATATTCCAACATTTGCGGCTATTGAATCTACATGTATAGCCATAAGTAATTTATTGTCATTTCTTTGTTTGTTTGCCAGTTTTTGAATGGAGTCTTTGCTCAAGGAAAATCCTGATATTCCCGATTCAATCAAAGAGAGGGTGTTAGAATCTATTTTGACATCATTTTTTTCAAGTTCCTTTAATGTTTCTGATTTGATACTGTCAATAGCTTCTCTACCATCCTCTGCATTAAAATCCGAAAGGATAACCGATGAAGTATCAGATACCGGCTTGAATTGGTCTATAGTCTTGAAAACTCCAACCACAAGGAAAAAGAGTATTGTGACCTGAAGATATAATTTAAAAGGGTTTATATATCTCATTCTCATTCCGTCAATATAATTTTTTGATACATATCCGGGTTTGAAAATAAGAGCCGCTATTGTATTTAGAAGTCGACTATCAAAAGAAAAAAAATCGTCAAAATAGGCTGAGAGATATTGTTTAAGACTTACCTTCTGCAAATCATTGACCTGACCGCATTGAGAGCAAAAATTATCATTTTCCGAAATGTCATTTTCGCAATTCAAACACTTATCGCCACGAATATTTCGGGTAAATCTGGTTATTGATTTCATAAAAAGGTCAGGTTTATACCGACGTTTAAATGTAATCAAATTAATTAAATGTGGCAGGTAGCATCAGTTGAAAAGTTGGAATACTTACCCTGAATTTTTGAGAAGTTGAAAAATTGATCATACTATAATGACCATTCATAGAGCCAATTGGTGATACCAAGAAACAATGAGAAGAATAGGTATAAGCTTGTTTGGGCTTAATGATGGGTTTTTTACCTACAACACCCTTTCCTTCAACTACTTCGTAGTCATTAAGAGAGTCAAAAATATTCCATCTACGGCTGAGTAATTGGACAGTATCACTGCTTTGATTTTCAATTGTAATACTATAACTAAAGGCATAATACACCTTCGAATTTTGATAGCGATTGCCTTCAAAATTGGAAGTGATAGAAATTTTTATTCCTTTTGTAACTTGTTGAACCATAGCTTTTCAATACCATTGATTGACGCTGCAAAGATAAGAATAATTTTAAAAAATACGAGATATTCCTTTTTTTGTGTCTAAGGCAAATTCAGCGATAGTTTTATTTTTCAGAGTTTCTTTCATCTGATTTCTCAATGGTCCTGCTATATGATGAACGGCACAAGGGTTGTCATCACTACACTTTGGTAATCCAATATAGCATGAATTAAAAGTGTCCTTTCCATCTAA
>JAAESS010000015.1 GCA_024229195.1 Flavobacteriales bacterium
CGGAATACTTATTTCTGATAAAATAAAGGCATCCTATGGGATGCTCGGCACAACTTTTGGCGGAAATCATCTGGCTTGTACTGCGGCTATTTCAGTACTTGATGTAATTGAACAGGAGGAGTTGATGCAGAACGTGAATAAGGTGTCGAACTATTTTTTAAAAAGAATTAAGGAGGTTGAGCAAGTGAAGGCTGTTAAAGGAAAAGGCTTGATGTTGGGCGTATCTTTCGATTTTCCTATAGCTCAGATCAGGAAGGAGCTCATTTATGAAGAAGGAATTTTTACCGGAGGATCTTCCGATCCTTATCTTTTAAGATTATTGCCACCACTTTCAATAAGTACCAAAGAAATAGCTGTTTTCATAGAGTCCTTAAAAAGTGTTTTAAAGAAAATGAATACTGGCGTAATAAGTAATTAGAATACATGGAGTCAATTTTATCAATAGAACAAAGAAATAATGTGCTGCTTTCTATGGCACGCCTGGTAAATGATCATCAAAATGATATTTTAAAGGCCAATGAAAAGGACATGAAGGGCTATGATCAAGAAGATATTGCCATGCATGACAGATTAAAAGTTGATGGAGAGAAGATCAAAGGTATGATACTTTCTCTACAACAATTGGCGGCTCAAAAGGATCCGGTTGGGATCGAAAGATTTCATTTTAAGCATGACAATGGCCTGGATATTTATAATAAAACGGCCTCTTTTGGTAACATATTGATCATTTACGAGTCAAGGCCAGATGTTACGATCGAGGCGGGAGGAATTGCCTTTAAATCAGGAAACAAAATTCTGCTCAAAGGAGGAAAGGAATCTTTAAGATCAAATCTAGCCATCGTCGAACTTTGGCACAAAGCCTTAAAAGAAAATAAGGTGAGTTCAGATTGGGTGAGCTATTTGAACTATGATCGTGGGCAGACTAGAGCGTTTTTAAAACATCCTGATCAAAAGATAGATCTGATCATTCCAAGAGGAGGGGAAAAACTGATTGCATTTGTAAAAGAGCACGCAACTTGTCCGGTGATCGTGAGTGGCAGAGGTAATAATTTTGTATATGTTGCCAAAGAGGCTGATCAAAAAAAGGCCATGCAGATCATTATAAATGCAAAAACAGCTAAA
>JAAESS010000016.1 GCA_024229195.1 Flavobacteriales bacterium
ATCAAAGATGGTATCAAAGTTCATAAGCACAATTGCCCAAATGCGGTAAGCTTGCAATCTCAATATGCTTACAGGGTAATCTCTGCAAAATGGGTGGACTCTACCCAACAAGGTTTTAAAGCAACGCTTGAACTAACAGGAGTTGACAATCTTGGTTTGGTGAATGACGTGACCAAAGTGATTTCGAGCACCCTAAATGTAAACATTCATAGTTTGAACATTTCCGGAGATGAAGGTTTTTTTCATGGGCTCATCACGGTGCATATAAACAACAACAAGCAATTGAACAATCTAATAAAAAAACTGCTCGAAATTGACGGATTGGAAAAAGTGATTAGAAACACCAATTAATTGTTACTTTTTTTTATAAATATTTCCCGTTAATATGGGGATTAAATGTAACTTTGCAGAGCAAGAACCACGATTTTATTTTCATGAGTAATAGCCAAAATCAGGAAACCGTTAAAAACTTCTTTACCAAGTTTTTAGAAGACAATAACCATAGAAAAACGCCCGAAAGATTTGCAATTCTTCAGGAGATATATGACAATGATGATCACTTTGACATCGAAACCTTATATATTGAGATGAAGAACAAAAATTATCGTGTCAGTAGAGCTACCTTATACAATACGATTGAACTATTATTGGAATGCGGGCTTGTTAGGAGACATCAGTTTGGTCAAAACCAAGCACATTATGAGAAATCCTATTTTAATAAACAACATGACCATATTATTTTGACAGATACCGGTGAAGTGATCGAGTTTTGTGATCCAAGAATCGAGAATATCAAAAAATCCATCGAGGAGGTTTTCAATGTCAAAATTGACAGCCATTCGCTTTACTTCTATGGTCAAAAGAACCAAACAGCAGAATAACTTATAAACATTATTAAATGATTGATTTACTACTAGGCCTACAATGGGGTGATGAGGGAAAAGGGAAAATCGTTGACGTACTGACCAAGAATTACGATATTATAGCTCGATTCCAGGGAGGACCAAATGCCGGACATACCTTGATTTTTGATGGGAATAAACATGTTTTACATACTATACCTTCTGGTATTTTTCATGATAGAGCGATCAATATTGTTGGTAATGGTGTAGTAATCGACCCTGTGATCTTTAAAAAAGAACTTGATAATCTGAGTAGTTATCAAATTGATTTTAAAACCAAATTGCTGATCTCAAGAAAAGCTCATATCATCTTGCCAACACATCGCTTATTAGATGCTGCATCAGAAAAGATGAAAGGAAAATTAAAGATTGGTTCAACCTTAAAAGGAATCGGACCAACCTATATGGATAAAACCGGCAGGAATGGTCTTAGAATAGGAGATCTTGAAATGCAAGACTGGAAAGAACGTTATCGTGCCTTGACAAAAAAGCACCTTAACATGATCAATTTCTATGAAGTTGACCTTGATTTCGATCTTGATGAATTAGAAAAAGAATTTTTTCATGCCATTGACGTTTTAAAAGAACTTACGTTTATCGATAGTGAAGAATATATCAATCAAGCTTTAAATGATGGTAAATCTATTCTTGCTGAGGGTGCCCAAGGTTCTTTATTAGACATTGATTTTGGAACCTACCCTTTTGTTACATCCTCCAACACAACAGCTGCAGGAGCTTGTACAGGATTAGGAGTAGCTCCAAATAAAATTGGTGATGTGTTTGGAATTTTTAAAGCCTATACCACAAGAGTGGGTTCTGGCCCCTTTCCAACCGAACTTTTTGATACGGATGGAGAAAGAATGGCTAAAGTGGGTCATGAATTCGGAGCTACTACTGGTAGACCAAGACGTTGTGGATGGTTAGATCTTATCGCACTTAAATATGCGGTCCAGATCAATGGAGTTACACAATTAATGATGATGAAGGGAGATGTCTTATCTGGATTTGATACTTTAAAAGCATGTACTTCATATAATTATAAAGGGGAGGATATTTTCCACTTCCCGTATAATATCGAAGAAGAAAATGTATCAGTCAATTATACCGAATTTGAAGGCTGGAAAGAAGACCTGACTATTATGACAGAAGCTGGTCAATTACCTAAGAACTTAAACGACTATATTGCTTTTATTGAAGATTTTGTGGGCGTAAAAGTTTCTATCGTATCTGTTGGTCCAGACAGAAAACAAACTATTATGGTGTAAACATCACTTGATTATTCTTAAAAAAAAGGTAAAGATTCTTATTGTGAACTTTACCTTTTTTCATTTAGTTATATTTGCAATGCTAAATAATAACACAGCGCAATTGAAAAAAATACTCGTTTTTACAATATGTTGCCTTATTTCCGTCGCATCTTTGGCACAAGGAAAAAGAATTCAGATCATACATTCTGATAATTCAAGTATTGATGAGGTGCGCCTTCCCGGAGCAACTATTTTATTAGGTAATATTATTATCCGGCACGAAGGGATCAAACTCAATTGTAAAAAAGCGATTCATTATAAAAATGAGA
>JAAESS010000017.1 GCA_024229195.1 Flavobacteriales bacterium
AAATCATTACTTGACAAAAATGTTTTGCGACGAATCAAAGAATTAGTCAGGGATTTGACAAATATCTTTTCAAAAAGGAAATCAAATAACAAACCTGGTTAAATCCACCTCTAAACTAGTCAATTACCTCTATAAACTTCAGAATTCAAATAATTTATGCAAATTGCACCGATGAATTTTTCAAAAATCATAAATTCAAGCTATATCCTGGTTCATTTCTTATTTTGGATTGGAGTATGGTTTTTTTATGTCTACTTTTTTAGTTACAATTCTACAGATGCCAACTTTGTTACCTGGTTTTCTGCCTTTCTTTTGCCTGTTACAATGATTACAACATATTTTGTTGTGTATTTTCTGATCCCTAAATATCTCTTGCTTAAAAAATATGCCCTATTCGCACTGTATAGTGTTTATACTATTGTCATGTCTACCTGGCTCATATTATTAACAATTTTTACCAGCCTTCTTTTCCTTTCTAACTTAAAGATCGAAAATATGCCTCCGATGAGTCGGAACTATATTTTTGTGCTTATTTTAGTTTTTCTTGTTGTTCTATTGGTGAGTTTTGTTTATCTGTTAAATCATAATTTCCAGACTGAATCAAAAAACAAGGAACTTCAGAATAAAATTCTTTCCACACAGCTGCAACTTAAAGACCAGGAACTACAATATCTTAAAAAACAGATTCATCCGCATTTTTTATTCAATACCCTGAATACAATTTATGGTTTCGCTTTAAAGCAATCTATCAACACACCGGATATCATTCTAAAACTTTCTAATTTATTGGATTATATACTTTATCAAATTAATAAACCTAAGGTCAGTCTTAAAGAAGAAATAATGCACCTCAAGGAATATATTGACCTTGAGCAAATAAGATTTCAGGATACACTAAAAGTGAACTTCTTGACTGAAAACATCGATGTTGAAAAGATGATTCCTCCCATGTTACTGATTCCATTTGTTGAAAATGCATTTAAACACGGCAATTTAATTGATGGGTTCCTGCTGGTTGATATCAAAATTCAAATCACTAAAGACTCATTACTGTTTAACATTAAGAACACTGTAAAACGCGACAATGAACCGGATAAAAAGCCTGGTATCGGATTAGCAAATATAAAAAAACGATTAGATTTAATCTATCCTGAGAAGTATGATCTGAAAATTAAAACAGAGAAAAATTGGTACTTTGTTGACTTAATAATTGAAAATTTAAATGATGACTAATTTGAAAAACATCATTAATTGTATCATAGTAGATGACGAACCTATTGCGCGTGAGATTCTGGAGAACCATTTAAAAAAAATTGAATCCGTCAAGGTGGTTGGTACATGTAAAAATGCCATTGAGGCTTTTAATATGCTGAACTCTCAAAACATTGATTTGATATTTCTTGACATTAATATGCCTGAAATAAGTGGGCTTTCCTTTGCAAAATCAATCAACAAAAAAATAAAAATCATTTTCACCACTGCTTATCGCGAATATGCAGCAGATGGATTTGATCTTAAAGCTGTAGACTATCTTCTCAAGCCGATTTCATTTGAAAGACTTATTCAGTCAATAAGTAAATATCAGAATGAGCATATCCTACCCCAACAATCTCCTTCAATTGAATTTAGTACAGAAAAATCAGATTTTATTTTTGTGCGATCTGACAGAAAAATGATCAAAATTAATTTTTCAGATCTCAACTTTATTGAAAGTTTATCAGACTATGTAAAGTTGTATACTGAGGATAAAACAATTGTTACGCGAGAAACAATCTCAAGTATTGAGGCAAAACTCCCAAAACATGACTTTCTGAGAGTGCATCGCTCCTACATTGTTGCGATCAAAAAAATTGAATCTTTCACGCAGGAGTTTATAGAGATAAAAAATAAAGCCATCCCGATTAGCAGAAGTTATAAAAATGATGTGAAACAGAGATTAGATAATGTTTAACTAAAAATTTATCTTTGCCAAAACCTTATGAATTTTGATTGAAGAGAAGTTTATTTTTGAACAACGTGGCGATACAAGTATAAATGCAGGAAGCGTGACCTGGGAAAGCCCAAGTAATATTGCCTTGGTTAAATACTGGGGAAAGACTGATCCTCAAATTCCAAAGAATGCCTCTGTAAGTTTTACACTTTCTAATTGCCATACGAATACAAGGCTCACTTATCATCCCAAAGAAAATCACAAGGAAAAATTTGATTTCAAAGTTTTTCTCGGTGGAAATGAGGAAATCAGCTTTCGTCCCAAAATCGAGAGTTTCTTTGAAAGAATAGTGGACTATGTCCCGTTTATCAGGGATTATTCGTTTAAGATTGATACTAAAAATTCTTTTCCACACAGTAGCGGAATTGCTTCAAGTGCAAGTGGCATGAGTGCTTTAGCGCTTTGCATTATGAGTCTTCAAAAAATAATAGATCCACAACTGAGTACAGCTGATTTTTTACAAAAAGCATCCTTTTTAGCAAGATTGGGCTCAGGTAGTGCCTCAAGAAGTATTGAAGGACCCTTGGTTGTTTGGGGTAAGCACCTGGATATTTCTGGGAGTAGTGATCTGTTTGGGGTTCGCTATCCGGGTGAAATTCATGAAATATTTACCACTTTTAATGATACCATATTGTTGGTTGATAAAGGAGTAAAGCAAGTATCATCAACAGTTGGTCACGATTTGATGATAGCGCATCCGTTTGCTGAAGCCAGATTTGATCAGGCACAAAATCATATGCGAGATTTAATGCCTGTTCTAAAAGAAGGAAATCTCCAAGGCTTTATTAAAATTGTTGAAAAAGAAGCGCTTTCGCTGCATGCCATGATGATGACCTCTGATCCGTATTTTATTTTAATGAAACCAAATACCTTAGAGATTATTAATAAAATATGGGCCTTTAGAAAACATACAGGCTGTCATATATGTTTTACTTTAGATGCTGGTGCCAATGTTCATGTACTTTTTCCAGATAAGGATAAAGAACTTGTTGACGAATTTATCAGTAAAGAATTGGCAGGATATTGTCAGAATAATCAGTTTATCAAAGACCATGTTGGAATGGGAGCTAAAGCTATCTCATCTTAGCCAAAAGATAAATAAATCATCTGATACAAGTTTTATCGATTTTATACGTTTATGATCAAGCACATAGATATAAAATATTTTTCTATTATATTTGTAATTAAATTTTAATTGGACCCAATGAACGGCCCCCTTTTTTACGCTAAGATCCTTTTGTTTGGAGAGTATGGCATTATAAAAGATTCCAAGGGCTTGGCAATTCCATATAATTCTTATCAAGGTGCCTTGATCATATCTGATGATACGACCGAAAAGGCTATTGACTCCAACAAAAAATTAAAAGAATTTTATCAATACCTGGAAAACCTAAATGATCCAGATATTGTATTGAGATTGGATGAGTTAAAAAATGATATAGATCGTAATATGCATTTTGACTCTAGTATTCCACAAGGATATGGTGTAGGAAGTTCTGGGGCCTTGGTGGCGGCGATCTACGACAAATACGCTGACCATAAAATCACGGTACTTGAAAACCTTACCAGAGATAAATTACTGAAGTTAAAATCGGTGTTTTCAAAAATGGAATCATTTTTCCACGGAAAAAGTTCGGGTCTTGACCCTTTGAATTCATATTTGAGTTTGCCTATTTTGATCAATTCCAAAGACAATTTAGAAGCAACTGGAATTCCTTCGCAAAAAGAAGGAAAAGGAGCTGTTTTTCTTTTGGATTCAGAAATGGTTGGTGAAACCCAACCAATGGTCAACATTTTTATGAACAAAATGAAAAATGAAGGTTTCAGAAAAATGATCGATCGTGATTTTGCCAAGTATACTGACAATTGTATCGATAACTTCTTACATGGTGATGTCAAATCTTTATTTGGAAATGTAAAAAAACTATCAAAGGTTGTACTCAAGCATTTTAAACCTATGATCCCTGATTCGTTTCATCAATTGTGGAAACAAGGAATTGAGAGCAATGATTACTACCTTAAACTTTGCGGATCCGGCGGAGGTGGTTATATCTTAGGTTTTACTGAAGATTATCAAAAGACTCAAAAATTATTGAAAGACTATAAGCTGGAACTGGTTTATAGATTTTAAGCATCCCTGAACTATGGATGATGTTAGGAAGGAGCAGGTAAAAAAACCAAACTCCAAAAAAAAATACTCGCTATTCTTTAAATTTCTTAGCCTTTTGTCGGTGGTTAGAGGTTATAATATAGCCCTAATTGTCTTGGCGCAATATCTTGCTGCCATTTTTATCTTTTCTCCGGAGCAGTCATTAAAAAATGTAATTTTTAATCTTGACCTTTACTTTTTAGTGCTGGCTACGATCTGTGTGATTGCTGCAGGATATATCATCAATAACTTTTATGACAGCAAAAAAGACTTGATCAATAAACCGATTAAATCAAAGATTGATAGTATCGTTAGTCAGAAGATCAAATTAAAGATCTATTTCTTCCTAAATTTTGTTGGAGTTGTTTTTGGCTTTTTAGTGTCTTGGAGGGCTGCATTGTTTTTCTCAACTTATATTTTTCTGATCTGGTTCTATTCTCATAAACTGAAAAAGTATCCTTTAATGGGACTGTTTTCAGCTTCAATACTTTCTATTTTACCATTTTTTGCGATATTCATTTATTATAAAAATTTCTCAGAAATCATTTTTACCTATGCGGCGTTTCTGTTTTTTGTTTTGATGATCAGGGAATTATTAAAAGATCTCGAGAATATCAAAGGAGATATCGTTCAGGATTATAAAACTATTCCGGTTACTTATGGAGAACATTTTACCAAAATTCTAATCACACTACTTATCTTCCTAACGATGAATCCGGTGTACTTTCTTTGGGAATATCCTGAGATTGGAATGATGAAATACTACTTCTATTTTGTGGGTATAGTCTTTTTCTTATTCCTTATTTTTTTATGGAAAGCAAGTACCAAAAAAGACTATGTCATCCTTCACAATACAATTAAACTCGTAATTTTTATTGGTGTGATGAGTATCATGTTGATCGACACTTCGGTCATCATCAAACGAATATTGAATGTCTGATTTATATTAAAACTTTAAATAGTAATGACTTCATACTCAAATAAATATTTCATTAAGGTTATTAACGGATAATCAACTACTTATTGAAATGATTTTGTACTTTTGCAAAAAATTTAATAATGACCGCAAAAAAAAACTCGTCGAGAGGACGACAAGAGCGAGAAGCTGGCAGCAATGCTAAAAAAAGAGAATCAGGTTCATCAACCTCGAAACCTCTCAAAGGAAAATCAAAGGATAAAAACTTCAGACCACATCCTGAAAAGATCAAATCTTTTAAAAAAGGACCCTCAAAACTAAAAAAGACCAGTGATTCAGATGAAATCAGGTTGAACAAGTATATTGCCAATTCAGGGATTTGTTCAAGAAGGGAAGCAGACACCTATATAAGTGCCGGAAGTGCATCAGTGAATGGTAAGATCATCACAGAGATGGGCTATAAAGTGAAACCAACCGATGAGGTAAGGTTTGATGATGTGTTGATTTCACCGGAAGCAAAACGATATGTTTTGTTGAATAAACCGAAGAACTATATTACCACCATGGCCGATGAACGAAATAGAAAAACGGTTATGGAATTAATTCACAGATCAACAAAAGAAAGGATTTATCCTGTGGGCAGACTTGATAGAGAAACTACAGGTTTATTGCTATTCACAAACGATGGTGAAATGGCTAAAAAGTTGACTCACCCAAAGCATCAGGTAAAAAAACTATACCAAGCTACCCTAGACAAAAAACTCTCTATGGCAGATCTTAAGAAGATCTCTGAAAACTTTGTGCTTGATGGTAAAATGGTCTTTGTAGACAAAATTTCATATATCGAAAACAAACCTAAATACGAAGTAGGTATTGAGATACATTCAGGGCGAAACAGAATCGTTAGAAGGATTTTTGAACATTTTGGATACCATGTCATCAAACTTGATCGAGTAATTTTTGCAGGCCTTACCAAGAAGAATCTTGGGAGAGGTGTGTGGCGACATTTGACTGAGCAGGAGGTGAATAATTTGAAGATGATCTAGAACAGACTTTTATATGATCAGACTTTGAGTCTGATATAAAACCTAACAAAAAAAAGACTGCTATCAAGCAGTCTTTTTTTTTTCAGAATCAAGTTTAATTACTCAATAATTAATCTTTTAGAACTACTTCCAAGCTCTGAACTGATTCTTAGGAAATAAATCGAAGGCTTTAAAAATGTGATGTTGTATTCCTGATCAGGATAGAAATCTCCTGAAAAGCTCTTGATCATCCGACCTGTATGGTCAAAGATCTCAACCTTTTGTACATTTTTATTAATTCTGAACGTATCTGTTGTCGGATTAGGATAAATATTTAATCCGCTTAATGGTTCATACTCCTGAACCGGCAGGGCCACCTGACTGCTACCATAGATTTTGAATTCACCTGGCTCTAATGATATCAATTGGTTTATGTTGGATACATTTAGCTGGTTATTGTCATCTAATAGATCATACCAGATACCGGTTTCCTGAAATTCCGGATTGATATTTTGGGTCGTAACACCAAAATTTCCAATGATATTTACATATTTCAAACTGGAACCCATATCATCAGTCAATTGAATTTTTTTCAAACCCGTTGCTTTTGCCACATCTAAAGTGAAGTTCTCTGTTTTAAATATTTCTTCCTGATGTCTTAGCTTGATCAATTTGGCCCATGTATCGTATACTGCCTTTCTTTCCGGATCATCGAAATAATCCCAACGAATGGGCTTATTACTCACGCGGCAGTCACTATTTATTGTTTCATTTTCACATGTATTTATACTGTAATCATAGCCCAGTTCTCCAAATTGCCAGATCATTCTCGGGCCCGGAACAGTAAAATAAAAGGCTCCGGCGATTTTTTCTCTCTCTAATGCAGTAGACAAATTTTTGACATTATAAGTTCCGCTGGAATTTCCAAATTTTAGATTCTTATACATCAGTCTTTCTTCATCATGACTTTCCATATAAGCCACATTGGCCGGAACTGTCCAGTTTCTGTTTTTATAGTCTATCCATGAAAAGTCAGATTTTTTGCTTTCATGATAACCTAAAGTGCTTTCATTATATGGATCTGTCAATTTGCTCCACATCATAATACCCTTGCCTTCATCCAATCTATAATTTACCCATTGTGTTTCTTCAGGATTGCCTCCCAAATGTTCAAAGATGATATAGAAATCTGAAGCTATGGCCCACTGATAATCTGCATATTCTTTCAGTACAGCAACACGGTCAGGTTGAGAAGCATTGGTGCAATTTTCATCACTGGCGGTACAGTTTTGAGTAAAACCCTTAGTCAAATCCCACCTAAATCCATCAATTCTATATTCATCAATCCAATATTGGCTTGTTCTTTTCACATAGTCTTTTGTGGCCTGTTTGCTGTGGTTAAAGTCATTAAAGACACTGTAAGAATGGGTCGCTACTTTATTGAAAAAAGGGCTATCTGAACTTGCCTGTCCACCATAACCTCCATTGCTGTCATTCCACATTCTGTAATAAGGATTCTGTCCGGTAGCATGGTTATAGACCACATCCAAAATAACAGCCATATTGCGTTTATGACACTCATCAATCAACTGTTTAAAAGCGGTAGGTGTTCCATAGTATTTGTCTAAAGCCATATGGAATGACGGGTTATAACCCCAGGATTCATTCCCGTCAAATTCACTTACCGGCATCAATTCAATCGCATTGATCCCTAACTCTTCCAAATAATCAAGTCTGGCTTTTAAAGCATCAAAACTGTGTAAGACATCAAAATCTCGAAGTAATAGTTCATAGATCACAAGCTCCGTTTTTTCCGGAACTTCATATGAGTTTGTTTGCCAGTTAAAATCATCGTCTCCAGTTCTTAAAAGAGTTACTGCATGACTGGTACTTCCTTTAGGATAGTCAGGTAGATTAGGATAAGTGATTTCATCGATATTCTCATCATTAAATTCATCCAAAATTGTTGTAGAATATGGATCTGCTATTCTTATAGCTCCATCAATAAGGTATTGGTACATATGATCAGATTTTGGAGTCAAACCTGTTAATTCAATCCAAAATCTATTCTTGGCACTGTCTTTTTTAAGCAAATAATTCGCATCTTTTTGCCAATTGTTAAAATCTCCAAGTAAGTATACAAAATCTTTTAATGGAGCATATAATACCAAAGTTACGTTCGTATTGTCATTGGGATTCAGATTGATCCCGTCAAGCATTCCCGCCGGAACAGGCGCTTCTGTAACAGGAGGAATTTCAATAGTTCCGACCGATACAACCTTGTCTTGTGATTTTTTATTTCCGCTTCCATTTTTGGCCTTTACCAAAAAACCGATGCTTTCAAGATCAGTTCTTTCATAAAAGTCTTTAGGAACAAAAGAGATTGAGTAGGTACCATCTGTATTTTTTGTCATTATTTGTGCCTCATCTGAGTTCGTCCACTCTCCATTGTTAGGCGAGTCTTGTTGCACTCCATTCGCTGTTGACCAAGCCCATAAATACACATCGCTTACTCCCCAAACTGATGGACTAAAGTCAGACGC
>JAAESS010000018.1 GCA_024229195.1 Flavobacteriales bacterium
ATTCAAAAATTCTCATAAGGACTTTATTCAGCTGCCACATGAACATCCTCTTCAATGGCAATAACAATTTGCTGTTCAAAGCCGCGCAGACGTTTATAAATCGACATCAATTCAACAATCGTACTCCACGAATGAACAAGAAATTGGAATGATTCTTCCACTCGACCAAACGCACGAATAATTTGCTGTAAAACACCTAAAGTTATTGCGCCAGATACAATGGTGGGACCCAAGAAAACATAAGGAACAATCACGGTATATTGAATGTAAGACCATTTTGCGATGTCAAAATAGAGGTAATGACGAAATAGATTGAAATAGTTACGCCTCACGTTTGCAAATAACTCAGTTACCGATTCTGGTTTTGCGCGCTCAGCATGATCTTCACCAAAAACTAACTCTTTACGGTATGCCGCTTCAACCTTCTGATTTTTAAACTCTAATCCGGGTAATTTAACCCCCACAATCGCCAACAAAACTGTGCCGAATAAGGCAGAAAAAACGGCTAAAAAAACGAGAGAATGATCAACAGGCCCAAGCCAAGGCAATTCTGTGACGTTTTTACTCAACTCCCAAAGGATTGGCAAAAAAGCGAATAAGGTCATTACTGAACGCATGAAACTTACACCAAGACCTTCCATTATTTTGGCAAATCGCATTGTATCCTCTTGAATACGTTGGGAAGCTCCTTCAATGTGACGAATCTTCTCCCAATGCGTCATGTAATAATCATTCATTGCTGTTCGCCAACGGAACACGTAATGCCGTACAAAGAATTCCAACACAACTGCAATGATGATGTAGACAGATACGATGTCAAAAAACTCAATACACGCGGCTAGAAATTCATCAAACGATACAGAGTTTGGGGTTGCTAAGGCTTCTTGCACAAGATTATAAAATGATCCAAACCATTCATTTACCCTGACATCGATTTCCACTTTGTACCAAGTTACATACAAAATAAGCCCTGTTCCTAAAAAAGACCAAGGCAACCATTTCTTATTTAAAAAGAAAGATTTAAACATAAAACACATCCTAATATGAAAATCGTTGTGCTGCGAAAAACAGGCAAAGAGACAACAACAATTCGCCATTCATTGGCTTGAGAGATTGTATTCAAAATACAGCCATTATATCGACAGTTATCCCTCGGTAACTGACAATATATAGCTTTTATTTCAATTATTTAATCCTAGACATAGAAGTCATCAGTTTCACGACTCTTACAAAAAATTCATCAAATCCATTTACTTTTACAGACACTTTTTTGTGTGGCTCACAGAAGGATGTAACAAAAATTTATTCTTCAATATTTCTACAGAACAAACAAAACATCGAGCAAAGCACATACTTTACAAATGATGGCAAGCACAGAATTTTCAGTGAAGAGATTAAAACATTTCGAATAACAAAATGGCGAAATGGTGTGTCTGTCGTAGACTTATTTTTGCGACAAATGACTTAAAAGTGAGGCTGTTCACGTGTCCGATTTCTCTATGGGTGATCTTCAATTTTCGCATCAGAAGCTGTATCAACCCAGAACCACATCCGTTTGCATCCTTCTTTGTCTCGCCATTATTTTTATTTCACTCAGCATCAAAACATACCTTAATGAGTCATCTTCATATAAAGCGGCTATAGAAGAGCACCTCACTCAAAAATCAATCCTCATCAAACAACATGCAGCCCTGATACTTGAAGAACAAATACAGTTAGCGACGATAATTAAAGATAAGATGGCATCTGAAATTATGCCCTTAGACACATTTCAAGCTGAGCAATTAAGCGACCTAATATCTCAGCCTGAACTTGCGCAAATTCCAGCCTTCTTTTCAATATTATCTTTAAATAATGATGAAAATGATCACTTCACCTCTGACAATATTCAAAACGCAATACAAACTCGATTAACAAATAATCCTCTCGGCGAACCAGTTATATCAACACAATTTCCGAATTCGCCTGATTCAATTATCGCAATCAATCTTCTTCTTCCTAAGTTAATCGAGCACCTTGAAACATCCTGGTTAACCACTCACGAAGCCATTCATCTATCCATTAACCAAAACGCTATTTCAACTCATCAGGTTTCAAGCAAGCTTTATATTTCAGATACGCAAAAAATCATAACGAACATTGGTGAAATAGAAATCCAAATCAGTCAATTAGCCCTCCTATCTAATCATCAAAGCACTTTAATCACTGAGGTAATGATTATTTTATTGCTCTGTGCTTTCCTTTATAGCTTAGAAATTAATTACATAAAAAAACGCAGCATTAACACCTTTTATAAAGAAATTAATCAAGAAAAAAAACGACGAAAAGGGGCGGAGCAGAAGCTCATTTTCAACATTCAATACGATCAAACGACGCATTTACTTAACCGAATTGGGCTTTGCCAACACATAGAAAAAAACATCAACACGTCTTTTGATATTGTTTTAATTGGTCTTTCTATCAACAATTTGATTGAGATAGATGAATTGCATGGCAATGAAATCTCCAAAAAATTCCTCCAAAAAATCATTGTGAAATTACAATCATTGACACCTTCTCATTGCACCCTATCAAGAACAACACCTGATCAATTTATTTGCTGTTTTCTTGGCATGTCTGCATTCGATACGCAAATACAAGCCAATCGCATTTATAACGCTTTCTCTGAAGATTATGTTATCGAAGGTTATGATATCCAACCTCAAATAACGCTTGGGATTGTCCATCAACAAAATTCTCATAGCTCTGCGCATGAATTGCTCCGCTTTATGGACACCGCGCTCCATCACGGAAAAAAAACACATAAAAATATCATGTGCTTCAGCGAAACGATTCAACAAAATCTAGACAATAAAAAAAGCCAAGAAATACGGATAAAGAAAGCTATATTGAATGACGAATTACAGTTGATGTATCAACCACAAGTAGATATTCGTACTCAACAAATTACAGGTATAGAGTGCCTGCTAAGATGGGGAAATCTCGAAGAAACTTTATTTACTCCTACATTGATAGTTGAAACCGCAGAACGCATTGGATTAATGCAAAAATTAGGTCAGTGGATAATTAAAACCGCGTTAGAGGACTATGCAAAAATGTTTGATGAACGTTGTGCGCCTAAACACATCGCCATCAATATCTCTGGTCGTGAATTCCAAGATCCCAAACTCGCCGAATATATTCTTCGCGCGGTCAAACAAAAAGATATTCCACCTTCACGAGTACATATTGAACTCACCGAGCAGGTCTTTATTGGTAACATCACTCGAAATCAAAAGATCCTTAATCGTCTCGCTCAAGCCGGCATCAAGTTAGTGATAGATGATTTTGGTACGGGGTATTCCTCGCTAGCGTATTTGAAAAATTTTCCTATCAGCACAGTGAAAATTGACCAATCGTTTATTAAGGATTTACCCGAATCAAAGGATGATTTAGTGATATGCCAAGCGGTGATCAGCATGGCAAATTTACTCGAGTTAGATGTGGTTGCGGAAGGTATAGAAACCATTGAACATCAGGAAATACTTAGAAATATAGGATGTTACATTGCCCAAGGTTATTACTATTACCGTCCTATTCCTGTCGAAAAGATCATCGAGATAATGAAAAACCAACGGCAAATGCGAACAAGCTCCATTGCTTAAAAATACAAATAAGCAAGATTTCCAAAAATTAACACAATGGGTGATTTGCAATTTATTGCATCCTCTCCGACTATTATTGGGTAAGTGTGTCAGCCAATAACTTCAAAATGAGTTCATCGAAATAAACACTCACTTTATTGTGCTTAACATTCAATTTTAAGTGTGACGCATTGATATAAAACGGAATCATACCATGCCAAAATCAGCAGCAAAAAAAACGACCAAACTTTCTGACATCATAGGTAAAAGATTAAAAACTTTCGTCACGCGTTGTACTAAAAACAATACCTTATGGGGTTTGCATAGCACGTCTGGTTGGTTAATTTTAAGTACAACTCTTGATGACCAAACCGAAATTTCAGCACTTCCAGTTTGGTCATCTAAAGAAGCCATTCACCTGAATAATATCGACACCAAAGCATATCTACCAACCCCAATTGTTTTCGGTGAATTTATGAAAGTATGGACCGCTGATTTAGCTAATGACCATTTACATGTCGGCTTAGATTGGGATGACAAAGAACCACACATCACTGTCAACATCATTGATTTAGAAAGAGAATTTTTAAAACAAAGGAAGGATTAATACTGGATGATTTTTTATATTCCAGATTCCTGCAACACTGTGTTTCAGCCGTCAAAACAGATACACAATCATAAATTTTAAATGAGCAACTCACCTAAGTGGTTGTTACTAAATCGGTGCAATACCGTTATCGATGAAAAATCGTTAATGCCTATATTTTAATAGTGTGCATTTTTCCTTTCAAATCATAGCTGTCACGGCTTAAACTTATCCTTCAATACATTCATTATCCTCGCAATTATTTTTTATAAAAAAATATTAAATGTAAATATATTTTATTAATGAACCAGTGAACAAAATAAAATAGGGATGGCGGTTTGATATATTCAATTAAATAGAATCAACTGATAGCTATACTAATTTCAATGAGATTCTAGGAAAACTTTTTGAATTAGGTATTTGACTAATTTAGCTCAAATCGATTTATGCCATTGCCATCATACTGCCTTTTTCAGGGTTCATGATGCTCAACGATGGATTAAGTTTATTCCCGAGGTTGATTATCTAGATGCTAGCAGTTATTGCAGTAACCTCGCATACATGAAGGCAAAATCGCGGCGAATTTGATGTTCGAGATCACTAGCAAGCTCTGTCGGGCAAAATAAACGGATATGGACTTGCTGATCACCGAGGCTGGTTGTGATGATCATGGAATGGGCTTCAGCGCCAGGAAGGTCGACACCCGCGTGCCGTTCTATCATCTGATTATAACGACTGGCGACATCTTTAAATTCTTCACAATGCGCATCTATTTTTTCGTAAAGCTCATCTTCAATCAGAAATAAATTGACGTTTTCTTTTATCGTTATATTAAATTCATGGTAAACATACCTTTTCATGAAATTTAGATTCTTGACAGGGTAAGTAAAAAATAAACTATTAGGGAAGCTGATGGTCTTTCCCGTATAAACATAAGTTTTATATTTTAAATCAATCTCCTGAATCTGGGTTGACATAATATTGTAATCAATAACTTCTCCTGATATTTGATTCACTTCAATCCAATCTCCTATAACAAAAGCATGGGCACTGGCGCGTTGAATTGAACCTGTAATGCATAAAATAATCTCTTTTGATGCAATCACAATCGCAACAGCCAGTGCGGTGAGTGATAAGGCAAATTCGTTAATTTCGTATCGCCACAATATAAAAAGGGTCGAAATAATAATTAGAAAAGCACCGTTTTTGACTCTTGCCATCCAACGCCGCTGAACTTCACTTATGAAATTATCTTCTCCCCTAATAAGGCTAACAACCCAATTCCTTATCACCCAGGTGGTAATGATGATCACAACACTCACGAACATATAGTGTTCATTAGAATATTGAGAAAATTTATCAATGTAATCGGTAATAAATTGAAAATAGGCCATGATTTACTGCTTTATTAGACTGAGATTTGATGTATGACGAAATCTTAAAAGCGCTGAATCTTTACAATTCTGTGTTAATCCTAGAGTGAATGAATGCTGGCTGTGTTCTCTTTTATGAAAATCTATTTCAACCAAAAGAAATAAAGGGTCAATTTTCCAAATAATGATACATCTGTTAAATGAATTCAGCTCAGCACATCACCGTGAAAATTCTTTATGCGGTTAAAACTTGATCTATTTCCAGACTAAGTCTAAAAGAATCAATAATAAGTTAATCAATAATGCTCGACACAGCTGTTTTTCACAGTTATAAAGCGCAAAGAAAACATCGCTAATTTCTTTTCCCGATTTTTTTGCATTTAACTTATGTAATAACAGGTTGGCGATCAGGCAGTACAAAAGATTTAAGGAGTAGACTAATGTTTAGTGGTCAAAAATTTTTTGATGACAGGCATTTTCCAAGAGGCTTTTCTCGTTCAGGCTATTTTACCATCAAAGAAGCGCAACTATTGGAAACGTGTGGTCACACAATGAAAGCTTTATTTGAAGGCACGAAAATGCCTGCAGATGAAGTTCAACAAAAATTTGTTGATGAAATTAATGGTCGTCGTGCAGCTGAGTCAGAGTATGCGGTATGTTGGTTGAAATATCTTCAAAAGATTAATCATAAGCATGTCGTGTATAATCTGTGTTCTACTTCTCGCAACAGCGGTGAAGATTATTCAGAAGCTGAAGCCGACGAGTGAGTGAAAATGGCGAGTATTCATACCTCGCCATTTTTCAATTTACCATTGAAAAACATCAACGCGCTCATCTGCGATGTAAAATAATAAGTCTCCAGGATGTACCTCTTTAGTCAGAGGGGGATTCAAGGTAATCATTCCCGCATTTTTAATACCAATTAATGTCGCTTCATACCGATTTTTCATGAGATAAAAGATACCTTCAATCGTGGTTTTTTCTGCTGAAATGGGATACGTCACGGCATATTGCGTCATGCCTTTTTTACTATTCATCAGTTCATGATGGAGAACGGATGAACCAGGATCAACGGCAGATTTAGCCAGCATTTCGTTAGACAATGAAGGAATACATTCTGCGTTGGGACAATGCGTTTGAAGTAGATTACTCAGCACATCATCATGAAAATACGCCAAAATATGGGCGTTCGGATTACGGCTTGCACAAAATAAGGCAGCAGAAAAAGTGATGTCATCTTCAGTGTTGTCAATAATGATGCAACTTGCTTCTTCAATATTTGCCCGTGAAGCAAATATATTATCGGTGAAATTTTTGGTTCTCACGAAATCAATGTCTTTGGGGAGAGGATTTTCCATTTCCGCTCTGACACATAACACAATCGGGCGTCTATTTTTTTCTTCATGCAAGAGCATTTCAATAAGATGAATGGTTCGGTTTTCATTCCAACCTAGGATTAGAATATGATTTTTCACATTAACACTCCTTATACCTAATAATCCTCGACGCCAATAGTTGATGCTCACACCTGCAACTCGACCAATCGCCACGGCAAATAGACTCAAACCAACGGGAATAATTAAAAATGCAACAATCCATTTCCCTATGCTGGTTTCTGGTGACAGGTCTCCATAGCCAACGGTAGAGGCGGTTACTAGTAAGTAATAAAGGTAATCTTCAGGTGTCGCGATGAGGTGAGTTTCATTGGCTGCATAAAGTAGAAGGTAACCCAGTGCGATATAAACAAGGATAAAAATTGAAATGTGCTTTCCACTGATTCGTTGAAAACGTGACGAGATCCAGCGCTTAAAGGTGTACCATTTACTCAAATTGACCTCCAAGTCAGTGAATGAGAATTCCCTTTCCCATGATTAATTAACGACTCTATCACACCTTTA
>JAAESS010000019.1 GCA_024229195.1 Flavobacteriales bacterium
CAAAGGATACTCCTCTATTCTCAAATTATATCCCTCTGTAAAATACCAAATCATTTGAGCAACTAAATGTGCCGTATTTTCTCTCTGGTCATATTTAGAATTATATTCATAGATACCAAACGAGGAAACCTTATTACTAATTCCGGCATATCGGCTGATCGCGCAAATCTGATCTCCATAAAATCCATTTGGAACTGCATTATTATTGGCAGGTGCGTCACTCATTCTTACTGCACCTAAATCTACACTTACAATATCAGCGTCTCGAAGAATCGGCTCAACCGCAGTTACATCTTGAGCTATCTCACCTAGTCTGTATGCTTCAAAATATAATTTATCCATCAGGTCAATTTCTTCCTGAGAATTAAAAAATGTTTGAAATCCGATATTGCTGTAATTGAACATATTGTTTGGTTTGTCCATTACGATATAATGCAAATAATTATGGGCATTTAATATTGGATCCATTTCACCAATATCAAAGCGATTGTCAACAGAAACTATGTTCACTGGTTTTTGTAAACGGTCATAAGCTCTGTAATTGGCATATGTGATGTCTTGGCTACCGCCGATAATTACGGGAGTTATATTCTGCTCTAACAGCTCTCCTAAAACTTCCTGTATGAGATAATAAGTATCCCCAATATCACTTCCTTGAGGGATATTTCCCAGATCCGCCAAATTCAAATGCCAATTCCCGGGGAACATCTGATAAAAATATTTTCTGATGATCTCCAGACCTTTTCCCACTCCAATATTATCAACTGCTCCTCGATTCTCTGTAATTCCTATAATGGCTATTTGGATATTTTTAAGATCAGGTAATCCATCTTTCTTGGTATGGATCTTAATTTTTCTTCCTAAGGATAAATCTGATTGTAAAGCAGTATGGGCAACTGCTATTTCTTCTACGGGTAAAAGAAGCTCTAGGCTCATAGTTTCTTGTTAAAGATAAAAATCGCCGCAATGTAATTAAATTTCTACTTGAATGAAATTAGTGTTTACAAAAAATAAAAAGTCCTTTCAGCAACTATACTGAAAGGACCTCCTATCTATTATTTTTTATGCTTATTTCTTTTTAGTCGCTCTTTTCTTTTTAGCGGCTTTTTTTGGTGCATTCTTTTCGATAAGACCCTTCACCTCTTCCAGGGTTAGTGCCTGTGCATCGACTGTTTTTGGCAATTCGATCTTGGTCCTTCCTTTTAGTATGTTGTGACGACCCCAGCGGGCTTTTTCAACACGAATTCCTTCTTCTTCCCAATTATGAACTACTTTATCAATTTCCTTTTGCTTCTTGACTTCAATCAGTTCGACAATATCTTCAAAACTCAAATTATCAAAATCGTATTTTCTGTTTACATTGATAAACATGCCGTTCCATTTGATAAATGGTCCAAATCGACCAACACCTTTTTGAACAGGAAGTTCCTCATATTGGGCTATTGGTGCATCCGCTTTTCGTTTTTCTTCAATTAATTCTATCGCTCTATCCATATCAACAGACATAGGATTTTCATCTTTTGCCAAAGAAACAAATGCTTTTCCAAATCTCACATAAGGTCCAAATCGACCGTTGGCAACAACTACTTCTTCTCCCTCATAATCACCCAGCGTTTTTGGCAGTTTGAAAAGATCCATTGCCTCTTCATAACTAATATTGCCTAATGTTTGCTCTCCTTGTAAACTGGCGAATTTCGGTTTTTCCTCATCCGTAGCCTCCCCTATTTGCACCATGGCTCCAAATCTTCCCAGTCTGGCATAAACATTCTTTCCGGAATCCGGATCAATACCTAAAAGACGTTCTCCTTTTGCTCTTTCAGCATTTTCCGAAACATATTCCACAGAGTCATGGAAACTTCCATAAAACTCTTTGATCATTTGTGTCCAGTCTTCCTTCCCTTCAGCAATTTCGTCAAATTCCTTCTCAACATTGGCTGTAAAACTCAATTCCATGATCACTGCAAAGTTTTCAACTAAAAAGTCATTGACAATTTTTCCGATGTCAGTGGGAACCAATTTCCCTTTATCAGCACCAACTTTTTCAGTCAGTGTTTTAGCGGAAACCTGATCATTTGCTAAAGTCAACTCAGCGTAAGTTCTGTCTTTACCCTCAATTGTTCCTTTTTCAACATATTCTCTTCTTTGGATAGTAGAGATCGTTGGAGCATAAGTAGAAGGTCTCCCAATACCAAGCTCCTCAAGTTTTCTTACCAAAGATGCCTCCGTAAATCTATATGGAGCTTTGGAATACCTTTCAGTTGCATTGATATATTCGTTCTCTAAAGCCTCATTGATCGTTAATCTGGGTAGCATTCCTGCCTGATCTTCATCCTCAAGGTCATCTCCTTCCAGGTATACTTTTAAAAAACCTTCAAACGTAATCACTTCTCCATTGGCTGTAAAAACCTCTTTATTCTTGTTGTTTGTGATTCGAACATTCGTTCTTTCCAATTGAGCATCACTCATTTGAGATGCGATTGTTCTTTTCCAAATCAAATCATATAACCTAGCCTGATCGCTTTCAACCTGCACGGTTCTCGTACTCAAATTGGTCGGTCTTATTGCCTCATGAGCTTCCTGCGCTCCTTTTGATTTGTTTGTGAAATTTCTAGGAAAACTGTACTCCGCTCCAAATGAATTAGTAATTTCCTCCTGAGCTGCGCTTTTTGCATCCTCTGATAAATTGACGCTATCCGTTCTCATATAAGTAATCAAACCTGCTTCATATAGGCGTTGAGCCACAACCATGGTTTTGGCCACCGGAAAGTATAACTTTCTCGATGCCTCCTGTTGCAAAGTAGAAGTAGTAAAAGGTGCTGTTGGTGATTTTTTTGCAGGTTTAGTCGTTAAATCGTCTATTTTAAAGCCAGCTCCAATACATGATTCTAAAAATGACTCAGCTTCCTGTCTGGTTTTAAAGTTTTTAGGCAACTTCGCCTTAAACTTCTTACCTGCCTGACCAATAAACTCTCCTACTACTCGGTAAGACGCTTCAGGATTAAAATTTTCAATATCCCTTTCTCTTTCAACAATAAGCCTAACTGCCACTGACTGAACTCTTCCTGCAGACAAACCTCCTTTTACCTTTTTCCAAAGTACCGGAGAAAGTTCATAACCCACCAATCGGTCTAAAACCCTTCTCGCCTGTTGGGCGTTTACAAGGTTGTAATTAATACTTCTTGGATTTTCAATGGCCTTAAGTATTGCTTTTTTCGTTATTTCATGAAAAACAATGCGTTTTGTATTTCCTTCATTTAATTTTAATTGCTCATATAAGTGCCATGCAATTGCCTCTCCCTCACGATCCTCATCACTGGCTAACCAGACAATTTCTGCTTTTTTTGCAAGTGATTTAAGTTTCTTTACCACCGCTTTCTTATCTGTTGAGACTGTATAATTAGGTTTAAAATCTCCATCAACATTTACTCCTAACTCTTTGGATGGCAGATCAGCAATGTGTCCAAAACTAGACTCAACCACAAAATCTTTTCCTAAGAATTTTTCAATGGTTTTTGCTTTGGCTGGTGATTCTACAATAACTAAATTCTTCGACATGCTTATCTTTTTTAACGATGGATGCAATATAAAACGGGTACTCTCACGGAAAGCTTAAAACCCCTTTTTACGATTGCAAAAGTATATAGAAATTTTTAAACCGGAATTTTTATGTTCAAAAATCATGGGTTTTAGGGATATTTTAACTTCTGTCTGAACAGATTTTTTCTGTCAAAATGTCATAAAAAGAAAATTTGATCGTATCTTTGCCAACCCAAAAAATTGATAATGGCAAGTGAAAATATCATAGAAGAGAAAAAGCAGGGTCAGGCCCTAATCACTGAAAATGTAGAGGGCAATAACAAAAAACTTTTTATTGAAAGTTACGGTTGTCAAATGAATTTGAATGATAGTGAGATCGTGGCTTCTATTCTTGCAAAAGAAGGTTTTAACACGACCCATTTGATGGAAGAAGCAGATTTGGTTCTTGTCAATACCTGCTCCATTCGTGAAAAAGCAGAACAAACCATCCGAAAGAGATTACAAAAATACAATCGTGTAAAAAGGATCAATCCGGATATGAAAATTGGAGTTCTCGGATGTATGGCTGAACGATTGAAAACAAAATTTCTTGAAGAAGAAAAAATGGTTGATCTGGTGGTTGGACCCGATGCCTACAGAGATCTGCCAAATCTGGTAAAAGAAGTTGAAAGTGGTAAAGATGCCATCAATGTGATTTTATCCAAAGAAGAGACTTACGGAGATGTGACGCCTGTTAGATTAAATTCGAATGGTGTATCTGCTTTTATATCCATTACCAGAGGCTGTGATAACATGTGTACTTTCTGCGTTGTTCCTTTTACCAGAGGAAGAGAAAGAAGCCGTGACCCTCAGAGTATTCTTATGGAAGCAAAAGATCTTTGGGAAAAAGGATATAAAGAAATTACCTTGTTGGGTCAGAATGTAGATTCCTATTTATGGTATGGAGGAGGATTAAAAAAAGATTTTAAAAATGCCTCCGAAATTGCACAGACCACTGCCATAGATTTTGCAAAACTGCTTGAAATGGTTGCCATTGAAGTACCAAAAATGAGAATCCGATTTGCAACATCTAATCCTCAAGACATGAGTGTTGATGTATTGCATAGCATGGCTAAATTCGATAATATTTGTAACTATATTCATCTACCTGTTCAAACGGGTAGCACTCGAATGCTTGAAAGGATGAACAGGCAACATACCCGTGAAGAATATATTGAATTAGTTGACAATATTAAAAGAATCATACCGGAATGTGCCATTTCTCAAGACATGATTACAGGTTTTTGTGGAGAGACAGAAGAAGACCATCAAGATACATTGTCTTTGATGGAATATGTGAAATATGACTTTGGTTTTATGTTTGCTTATTCAGAACGCCCGGGCACACCGGCTGCGAAGAGATTAGAGGATGACGTTCCTTTGGAAACAAAAAAAAGACGATTATCTGAAATCATCAACCTTCAACAAAAACTCAGTTTGTATAATATGGAGCGATTCGTTGGCAAAACAGTTGAGATTCTTATTGAAGGAGATTCCAAGAAATCATCTGAACATTGGATGGGAAGAAATTCTCAAAATGCTGTCGCTGTATTCCCAAAAGGAGATGAAAAAATAGGAGATCTTGTGATGGTACATATCGAAGATTGTACCTCAGCAACTCTAATAGGAAAAAGTGTAGCTTAGAAAATTTGATAACATTGCCTGAATGGGTCAGGCACTAAAAATAGATCATTTTGGATTCATTACAAACCATAAAACAACGATTCGGGATCATTGGTAATAACAACCAGCTCAATTTAGCCATTCAAAAGGCTATGAGGGTTGCACCTACAGATATCTCTGTTTTGGTTACCGGTGAAAGTGGTGTTGGGAAAGAAGTGATTCCAAAGATCATTCACAATTTATCACACAGAAAACACGCCAAGTATATTGCTGTAAACTGCGGAGCCATTCCGGAAGGAACAATAGACAGTGAATTGTTTGGTCATGAAAAGGGTTCTTTTACCGGGGCTTCTCAAACAAGAAATGGTTATTTTGAGGTTGCAGACGGCGGTACTATTTTTTTGGATGAAGTTGGTGAACTTCCTCTAACCACCCAGGTTAGGCTCCTAAGAGTTCTCGAAAATGGCGAGTTTCTAAAAGTAGGTTCGTCAAAAGTTCAAAAGACAGATGTGCGAATCGTAGCTGCTACCAACCTGAATATGGAAGAAGGCATTCAAAAAGGAAAATTCAGAGAAGACCTATATTATAGACTAAGCACCGTTGAAATAAACCTCCCTGCACTGAGAAACAGGCCAGACGATATACATTTACTATTTAGAAAATTTGCCTCTGATTTTGCTACAAAATACAATATGCCGACTGTCAGATTAGATGATGCGGCTATTGAGGTATTAGTGTCAAATCAATGGAAAGGAAATATCAGACAATTGAGAAATCTTACGGAACAGATTTCAGTGATCGAACAAAACAGAAATATCACAGGCGATCTTCTTCGCTCTTACTTGCCAGATTACAACCAAAATCTACCGGCACTAGTATCTGATAAAAAGATGGAAAGTGATTTTGCCAACGAAAGAGAGATCTTGTATAAAATTCTCTTTGACATGAGAAATGATATTACAGATCTAAAGAAGTTGACCAAAGAACTACTCAATGAAGATACGCCACATCAGCCGGAAAAAAACACCCAGGTATTGATCGATAAGATCTATGGTAAAAAGGATGAACTTGACGAGAGCCCTACACTAGAAATCATTTCTCAGAATAATCAGGACAGCTATGAACCTATGCCCGAGATTGTTTCTTTTGATGATGCAGAGACGATAGAAGAAACTGTCTCCCTACAGGAAAAAGAGGTTGAAATGATCAAACAGGCACTTGAAAGAAATAAGGGAAAAAGAAAACTAGCTGCTAAAGAATTAGGCATCTCAGAAAGGACGCTATATAGAAAAATAAACCAATATAATTTGTGATTTCAAAGCTTTAATTGTTTATTTGCTAATCTAATAGGCAACTGCGCTGAGGTCCTGAAAAAATGTCTTTTTCGCCTAACTATTTCCTTAAAAAATGAAAAATATACTTTTTGGTTTACTATTTTTTCTACTCATATTGCCGCTGGGCTGTGGAGTGTATTCTTTTACCGGAGGAAGTACTGGCGATGCAAAAACAATTCAGGTTGACTATTTCCCAAATACAGCTGTTCTGGTTGAACCAACCTTAAGTCAGAGTTTTACCGTTGCACTACAGGATCTGTTTCTGAGACAAACGAATTTGAAATTGACTGATTCTGGCGGAGACCTTCATTTTGAAGGAGAAATTACACAATACAGAATTATTCCCATTGCCGCAACAGCAGAACAAACTGCTGCTCAGAATAGGCTGACTATAGGAGTTCGTGTTCGCTTTTACAATCGCCTGAATGAGGAAGATAATTTTGAACAGACCTTTTCTTTCTATAGTGATTATGACGGGAGCTTGCAGTTGACAGGAGCAGTATTGGAATCTGCCTATGATGAAATTTTTGAAAGACTTACACAAGATATATTTAATGCGGCTGTTGCCAAATGGTAAGAGATGAACTTAATCGAATTCAATAAAATTTTAATTCAACCAAATAAGATCGACAAAGATCAAATTGAGGGGTTGAATACTATTATTGAAGAATACCCATATTTTCAAGCAGCTCATTACCTGAAACTTAAGGCATTAAAAGCTCAGCACAGTTTTAAATACAATGATTATTTAAAAAAGACTGCTGCATATACAACCGATCGCTCTTTATTATTTGACAATATTACCTCTGATCAGTTGGATATACATCCTGCGCCTGCTGATCTGATACCTTCAAAAGAAGAGAAGAAAGAAATAATTCTGGAAGAGACAATTCAGAAGGAAGAGATCATAGAAACAAGAGTTACTGATGATAAGGAAGTTTCGGCAGAAGAAACACTTGGCATAGGTCAGCCCTTGAAATTTAAAAGTGATGAATCCTATTCATTTCAGGAATGGTTACAATTGAGTCGATTTGAGCCGATTGACAGAACAGAATCTGTTTCAGCAGCTTCAGAAAACGCAACAAATGAAGTTAAAAAGGATACTTCAAAACAACTGGAAAAAAGAGATCTAATCGATAAATTTATTGCCAATCGTCCTAAGATAAATCCCTCTTTACACAGCAGTTATACCGATGTTGCCATGGATAGTGTTCAAGAGAATGAAAGTTTGATGACCGAGACCCTCGCCCATGTTTATGTGGAACAAAAAAAGTACGAAAAAGCAATTACAGCATTTACGATTTTAAGTTTGAAATATCCGGAAAAAAGTAGTTTCTTTGCACACCAAATTGAAGCAATCAAAAAATTACAAGAAAAATAATATAGATTATGTCGTACTTTTTATTTTTAATATTGATCATTATCGTTTCAGTACTGTTGATACTGGTAATTATGGTACAAAATCCAAAAGGTGGAGGCTTGTCTTCTTCTTTCGGCGGAGGTGGTTCTCAAAATCTTGGTGGAGTTCAGAATACTACAAATTTTCTGGATAAAAGTACTTGGGCTTTAGCAATTGCCCTTTTCGCTTTGATACTTTTATCAAACTTTGCTATTCCAAGAAATAATGCAGTTGACCTAAGATCTGAAACTGAAGGAATCATCAATAACAGAGAAGTATTAGATACTCCTGCAACTTTAGACACTGACAAAGTGATTGACAGTAGCAATTAACTGATCCAAAACTTAAAAAAAAATGCCAACGAAATGACACGTTGGCATTTTTTTTTCCTATTTGTCAGTTTTTAGACAATGGCAATATATTTGCAGCTTTGTTCAAAACATTAATAACCTAAAAACTAATATAATGAGTAAATTAACAATTAAGCCTCTAGCTGATAGAGTACTTGTTGAGCCATTAGCGGCAGAAACCAAAACAGCATCCGGAATTTACATCCCAGATTCAGCCAAAGAAAAACCACAACAAGGAAAAGTTGTTGCAGTTGGTAACGGAACCAAGGATGAGCCAATGACGGTAAAAATTGGTGACACAGTCTTATATGGCAAATTTGCCGGAACAGAATTAAAATTGGATAGTAATGACTATTTGATCATGAGAGAGAGTGATATTTTCGCAATTCTTTAATCCAGAATAAACCTTAAAAAAATAATAAAATGGCAAAAAATATAATTTTTGATATAGAATCACGCGACGGATTAAAACGTGGTGTGGATGCATTGGCGAATGCAGTAAAAGTAACCTTAGGACCAAAAGGTAGAAATGTAGTAATTGGAAAAGCTTTTGGCGGACCTCAGATCACTAAAGATGGTGTTACTGTGGCCAAAGAAATTGAATTGGAAGATGCTCATGAAAACATGGGAGCTCAAATGGTGAAAGAAGTTGCTTCTAAAACCAATGATCTTGCAGGTGATGGAACAACAACGGCAACAGTATTAGCTCAGGCCATCGTTAAAGAAGGATTGAAGAATGTTGCGGCAGGAGCAAATCCATTAGATCTTAAACATGGTATAGACAAAGCCGTTACAGTGATCATCGAGAATCTGCATAAACAATCACAACTTGTAGGTAACAAACTTGATAAGATCAAACAAGTAGCATCTATTTCTGCTAACAACGATGAATCAGTTGGTAATTTGATCGCTGAGGCATTTGATAAAGTTGGTAAAGAAGGTGTGATCACTGTTGAAGAAGCAAAAGGAACTGAAACACATGTTGATATCGTTGAAGGTATGCAATTTGACAGAGGTTACTTATCTCCTTACTTTGTAACAGATTCTGAAAAAATGATCGCTGATCTTGAATCTCCTTATATCTTATTATACGACAAAAAAATCTCAACAATGAAAGATCTTTTACCTGTACTTGAGCCTGTAGCTCAGACTGGTAAGCCTTTATTGATCATTGCTGAAGATATTGACGGAGAAGCTTTGGCAACTTTGGTGGTAAATAAATTAAGAGGATCTCTTAAAATTGCTGCTGTAAAAGCACCAGGATTTGGAGACAGAAGAAAGGCCATGCTTGAAGATATCGCGATCTTAACCGGTGGTACTGTTGTAGCTGAAGAAAGAGGTTTCACCCTTGAAAATGCAACTATTGATATGCTTGGTTCTGCAGAAAGAGTAAGTATTGATAAAGACAATACAACAGTAGTAAATGGTTCAGGAGATTCTGATACCATTAAAGCAAGAGTAAGCCAGATCAAATCACAGATCGAGACGACTACTTCAGATTACGATAAAGAAAAACTTCAGGAACGTTTGGCTAAATTAGCAGGAGGTGTAGCAGTCCTTTATGTTGGAGCTGCAAGTGAAGTTGAAATGAAAGAGAAGAAAGATCGTGTTGATGATGCCTTACATGCGACAAGAGCAGCTGTTGAAGAAGGAATTATTGCGGGTGGAGGAGTTGCTTTGGTAAGAGCCAAGCAAAAACTTTCTGATCTGAAAACTGACAATCAGGATGAAGCAACGGGAGTTAAAATCGTAGCCAGAGCTATCGAGGAGCCTTTACGTCAGATTGCTGAAAATGCAGGTAATGAAGGATCTGTAATTGTATCTAAAGTATTGGAAGGTAAAAACGATTTTGGATTCAATGCAAAAACAGAAGAATTTGTGCACATGCATAAAGCAGGGATCATTGATCCTACTAAAGTAACTCGAATTGCTTTGGAAAATGCAGCTTCAGTTGCAGGAATGATCCTAACCACAGAATGTGCTTTAGTAGACATTAAAGAAGATGCTCCGGCACCTGCCATGCCTCCAATGGGTGGTGGTATGCCAGGAATGATGTAATAACATCATGATCTATTGATCTCATTGATCAATAGTAGCAAACAAATAAAAGCGCCTGCTCATTTAATGAGACAGGCGCTTTTTTATTCTATATTGATAATTTAATCTTTTTAGATAGAAACTTCTTTTTATACAGGATCCCTTGATCCATCCATTGAAATTCTACCAAATAATAAATCAAAAAACATCTTAAAATCCGAGATAAGACTCCATAAAGGATATTTAAAAGTAGCAGGTTTGTTCTTTTCAAAAAAGAAATGACCAACCCAGGCAAATCCATAACCCATTATAGGAACAAAATACCACAAGTAAGTAATTTCCAAATAAATAGCTAAGAATATCAATACAAAAACCAGAAAGGTTCCAATAAAATGGAGCATTCGACTGGTTTTGTTTTTGTGTTCAGTGAGGTAGAAACGATAGAATTCGCTGTAGGTTTTTATTCTTTCCATGGATTTTATAAAATATAGATTAAAATACAAAAATTTTCAATCTTATATTTTACAATGTAGGATCTTTAAATCTCTCACAAAGAAACAAAAGGATTTCTTTCACCTAACTTTCTCTCAAGGCTTTTCTGATCTCCTTTGCTTTGTCCGTAGCCTCAACGTTTCTATCGATGGTATGCCCTGGCCTACTCCATTTTTTATTTTCTTCAGCCTCCACAAGAGATTTTCTGATCTTGAATTTCCCGGTATTGTCTTTTTTCTTCTCAGTTGGTATTAATCCAAGTAATGAAAACATTTCCGAATCTTTATCCTCTCCCGGATTGGGTGTAGTCAATAATTTTTCTCCTGCAAAAATTGAAGATGCACCTGCCATAAAACAAAGTGCCTGACCTTCAGTTGACATTTCGGTTCTTCCGGCAGACAATCTTACCGTTGTCTTTGGCATTACAATTCGCGTAGTGGCAATCATTCTGACCACTTCCCAAACAGGAACAATATTTTGCTCTTCCAATGGTGTTCCTTCTACTGCCACTAAGGCATTGATCGGCACCGATTCAGGTTGAGGGTCCAACTTTGAAAGACTCAAAAGCATACCTGCTCTGTCTTCAACTTTTTCACCCATTCCAATAATTCCTCCAGAACAAACTTTTAAAGCACTCTTTCTTACATTATTGAGTGTTTCCAGACGATCTTCATAACCTCTCGTTGAAATCACTTCTTTATAATACTCTTCTGATGTGTCTAAATTATGGTTGTAATAATGTAATCCAGCCTCTGCCAAACGTGTGGCCTGACTTTCAGTAACCATTCCGAGTGTACAACAAACTTCCATGTTCAATTCGCTAATCCCACTGACCATTTTCAATACACTTTCAAAGTCTTCACCTTCTTTCACATTTCTCCAGGCTGCTCCCATACAAACTCGTGAGGAACCATTTTCCTTGGCTCGTTTTGCAAGATTTATAACGGTATTATAAGGAAGGAGATCATTTTTTTCAATTTGCGTATGGTATCTTGCTGCTTGCGGACAATAGCCACAATCTTCAGGACACCCTCCTGTCTTAATCGAAATTAAAGTACTTACCTGAATTTTAGAAGGATCGTGAAACTCTCTGTGAACCTGGGCAGCCTCGAAGACCAATTCCATTAAAGGTTTGTTATATATCGCTATGATTTCTTCTTTAGAATACGTTTTCATGTACTGATTTTTAAAAGTTCAAAAATACGGAAACCAAGTGTATTAATCTAAAGAAAGTAATACACTTACGGCATTTCCACCAAACCCAACTGCGTTGATCATGACTTTATTAATCTGGCGCGGCTTATTTTTAAAACTCCCAAAGGGAACACCTATAAAATGCTGTTTCTGCATCATTAGAATGGCAAGTTCCAAACTCAAACCTCCTGAAGCACCAAGTGAATGTCCAATGATCCACTTATTAGAAGTAAGAGAAGGATGGACGTCACCAAATACTTTTTTAATCGCATTGTACTCAGAATCATCTCCTTTGATGGTTCCTGGTGCGTGCATTACAATGACATCAACATCACTGGTTTTTACTCCATTCAGCGCCATTTTCATAGATTGCTGGAAGCAATCTGCATTCGTTGAAATAGATATATTATGTTTTAAAGGTTCAGTGGCATAACCAATTCCATGAACCATTGCCAGACTGGATTTTTGCTCGCCTCGCTCAAGACAAAATACAGAGGCAGCTTCGCCCAAAACCATAGTATTTTTTCTTTTATCCATATCCAGACTCCTGCAAGGATAGTCATTTTGTTCCCGGGCATAAATTTTCAACGCCTTCATCTGCGCAAGTGTAAAAGCTGTGTTGGAAGCTTCACTTCCCCCCACTAAAAATCGTTCACTCATTCCACTATTGATCCATGCTACACCGTTTAAAAGTCCGTGCAAAGCAGTAGAACAGGCGATCGAATGACTGATAACCGGTCCTTGAGTACTTAAATCATGTCCTACCCAGGAAGATATGTTCCCCAGGGTTGTGGTCGGAGAACTCAGGGTGTTGACTTGTCCTTTATCATTATCAATAAATTCCTTATGGTATTTCTCGAACAAAGACGTAGCTCCTCTTGAAGAACCTATATTCACACCAAATTCTTTATCCTTCCATGAAGCATTCTCAAAAGCTTTCCTCGAACAATAAATCGCCATTAATACCAAAGGGTCAAGTTCTTTATAATTTTTAATTTTTTTTAGCGCATTGATTTCTTGCCAATGTTCAGCACTGATGCTACTGACTGGTGCAGAGAATTTTTCAAAGTCCTTTTCTTTGATAAAAGATCTGTTCTCAAGATAATTTTGCCAAATCTCTTCTTGCGCGGCACCAAGGGCAGATACAGATGCCATGGAGACAATTGAAATCCTTTCTCTCATTTTAAACTATTTCCAAACATTGTTCCATTACATCATAAATCAGATCCAATTCACTATCCGAAATTATATAAGGAGGTAGGGTATAAACAGTATTACCAAGAGGTCTTAAAAACACCCCTTTCTCCATAAAAAAATGATAGAGTTGATCTCTTAAATTTCCATATCGTTCCATTTCAATATCGAGATCCATAGCAAAAATAACTCCCGAGACCCTGGTTTGTTTCACCTTGGTATGAGATCTGATATGTTGCTCGAATTCGAGATGTCGCTTATGGATTCTTTGAATATTACTTTGCATCTCTTCAGATCCCAACAGATCTAATCCTGCTATAGCTGCAGTACAAGCCAAAGGGTTTGCCGAATAGGTATGACCATGAAAAAAACCTTTACTCATCTGATCATCATAAAAAGCATCATATACTCTTTGACTGCAGCAGGTGAGTGCCATAGGAGCAACTCCTGCCGTAAGAGACTTGGATAAACAAATCATATCCGGTTGCGTATGCATGTATTCAGAAGCAAAATTCTTTCCGGTTTTACCGAAGCCCGTCATGACTTCATCTGCAATGGTTAGCACATCAGCTTCCTCTGCCATTTTTAACAGTTTTTCCAAATGTTCCGGTTGATGCATATTCATAGACGCAGCTCCCTGCACCAGTGGTTCATAAATAAATGCTGCCACCTCACCGGAATCCAACAAATCCTTAAATCTATTTAAAACTGCGGTTATATTTTGCTCATTAGGTACTTCCAGCCTCTCGACAGTTAATAAAAAATCCTCAAACGGACCATTATAAACAGAGAGCCCCGACACAGACATGGCACCAAAAGTATCTCCGTGAAAAGCCTTATCAAAGGCGATAATTCTCTTTCGTTTTTGCCCCTGATTAAAGTAATACTGCAAAGACATTTTGATGGCTACATCAACTGAAGTGGATCCGTTATCCGAAAAAAAAATCTTTGTCATTTTTGATGGTAATATGGCCATCAGCTTTTCGGATAGTTCAATGGCAGGTGGATGGGTAAAGCCACTAAAAACAACTTGGTCTAAAACATCTAGTTGTTGTTTTACTTTGGATATGATCTTGGGATGACTATGACCGTACATACAGGTATACCAGCTCGAAATACCATCGATATATCGTTTATCTTCTTCGTCATATAACCAAACGCCTTCTGCTCTCACAACAGCCAAGTGTTCCTGATGTAGTTTATGCTGTGTAAGGGGATGCCATAAATGCTTCTGATCTCTTTCTTTATAATTCATTACAAAGCTTCAAGTTGTTTTTTAAATAATCCTGCATACTTTCTGATGACTTTCTTATCGAGTACAGCCTCTTGATCGATTCTGCCAATTTCTTCTACCTGACCAATTTTCTTAATGATATTTTCGGTACTTGGATGCGCCTCTCCATTAAATATAATTCCAGAAACCTCTAAACCTCTTCTTCTTATTTCACTCAATGTCAGTAAGGTATGATTTATACTCCCCAAATAATGTCTTGATACCACGATGACCTTATAGTCGCTCTTGATCAAGTCTAGAATAGTTTCCTTCCCGTTTAGAGGAACCAATAAACCACCTGCACCTTCAATAACCAAATGATTTTCAGTTGTTGGTTCTTTGATCTTGCCAAGATCTATCTGAACCCCATCAATCTCAGCGGCAGCATGAGGACTCATAGGAGTTCTAAGTGCATAACTATGCTCGTGCATAACAGACTTTGAATTAGAAATCAATTCTTCGACACTGTGTGTATCTGTATGCTCTAATTCTCCTGCTTGTATCGGCTTCCAGTAATCAGCTGACAGAGCTTCAACCACAATGGCTGCCGCCACTGTTTTGCCAACATCAGTTCCTATTCCTGTTATAAAATATTTAGTCATAAAGCCCTTCAAAAAATCTAGACAAAAGTACTCAATAAAAAAAGAATTTCCTGAATCTCCTGAGAAGTATTGTAGCTGTGAATGCAAAATCTGATTCGCTCTTTACCGACAGGAACTGTAGGGCTTAATATGGGTTTTGCATCGAAATTATGCTGCCTTAATTTAGCAGTAACCTCCTTCACTTTCTTTGGAGAAGAAATTACTGCACTTTGAATAGCAGAAGGACTGCTGATAAAAATATCTTGCAATTTAAATTGCCTGATCATTTCTTTAAAGTAATTGATATTAGTCCTTAATCGTTCTCTTTCTTTGGTAACAGAGAGTATTTCTACAGCAAACTTTATAGTCAATACATTGTGCAAAGGCATTGCAGTTGTATAAATAAATGGTCTTGAAAAATTGACTAAATATTGAATTAGAAGCTTGTCTCCCACAACGACTGCTCCATGACAACCAAGGGCCTTGCCAAAAGTATGTATTCGAGCAAAAACGCAAGATTCAAGATGTTGATCTATCACTACTCCTTCTCCCTTTTCGCCAAATACTCCTGAAGAATGGGCCTCATCAACGATCAATTTAAAACCAATTGATTCTGACAATTCAGCTAATTCTTTTAATGGAGGCATATCTCCATCCATGGAATATACAGCCTCTACTATGACATAAACCTCTCCCTCGGAATCTGTGCTTTTAATTTTTTGTTGAAGATCAACTAAATCGTTATGTCTGAATCCATAAGATTTTGAATTCGACAACCTGATTCCGTCTCTTATGGAAGCATGTGAAAATTCATCATAAAAAATTCTATCTCCTCTTTGTGGAACTGAAGCAAGAAAGCCAATATTAGCGCCATAGCCGGAATTAAACAGCAAAGCAGCCTCAGCCTTGAAAAATAAAGCAAGTTTGGTCTCCAAGTCTTGATGAAAAGCAAAGTTACCTGACAACAGCCTTGAACCCGCACTGCCGTTACTAGCCTGAAAATCTTCTAATTGTTTTATGACATGCTCAGAAAGTTGCTCGCTCTTTGAAAATCCGAGATAGTCATTGGATGAAAAATCTATTAAATTTGTTTGGAGAGACAGACTTCTCAAACTATCACTTTGACGACGCTCATCTAATTTATCCAGTAATTTTGGAGGAAATTTCATACGACAAAAATAAAAAAAAACGGGCAGAACCCGTTTTTTAAAATCATTTAAGCTTGTCCCGTAGGTCCAAAGTTCAATGGAATCGGAGGTTGCTCATAATCTTTAATTTCACCATTATTTGCCTCAAAACGCTGAATATTGTCTGCCAATGCTTTAGCTAATCTTTTAGCGTGTTGCGGTGTTAGAATAATTCTTGATTTCACCTTTGATTTGGGCGAACCCGGCATGACATTGATAAAATCTACAACAAATTCTGAAATGGAATGATTGATGATTGCCAAATTAGCATAGGTGCCATCGGCTGTTTTCTCATCTATCTCAATATTTAATTGATTTGGTTTTGTTTCTTTCGACATGACTGACATTTAAATTCAAAAAAAAGGCACGATAAATCGTGCCTTTGTTATTATCCTTCTAATTCATCTTTTGAACCGACGATGATATGATCATATTCTCTCATTCCTGTTCCTGCAGGAATTCTTTTACCAACGATCACATTCTCTTTTAATCCTTCAAGATAATCTTCTTTACCACTTACAGCAGCTTCATTCAGTACTTTAGTTGTTTCCTGGAACGATGCGGCAGAAATAAATGATTTCGTTTGAAGCGAAGCACGCGTAATACCTTGCAATATAGGTTCCGCTGTTGCTGGAATAGCATCTCGTGCAATCATTAGATTCTTATCATTTCTTCTCAAGATAGAATTCTCATCTCTTAATGCTCTTGCAGATACAATCTGCCCGGCCTTAAGATTCTCTGAATCACCTGACTCCTCGATCACTTTAAGTCCATAAATATTATCATTGATTTCCATGAAATCATTTTTATGTACCAATTGATTCTCAAGGAAAATAGTATCACCTGAGTCGATTACTTTCACCTTACGCATCATTTGTCTTACAACAACTTCGAAGTGCTTATCATTGATCTTTACACCTTGTAAACGATATACTTCCTGAATTTCATTTACCAAATATTCCTGAACCTTAGCAGGTCCCATAATATTCAATATATCAGTTGGTGTTGTTGCTCCGTCTGATAGAGACATACCCGCCTTCACAAAGTCATTTTCCTGAACAAGGATCTGGTTAGATAATTTAACCAAATACTTCTTCACGTCACCAAGTTTAGACTCAACAATAATCTCTCTGTTTCCTCTTTTGATCTTTCCGAATGAAATCACACCGTCAATCTCTGATACTACTGCAGGATTTGATGGATTTCTTGCTTCAAATAATTCCGTTACTCTTGGAAGACCACCCGTGATATCACCAGCTTTACCTGATTTACGCGGTATCTTTACCAAAATTTGTCCCGGCTCAATTTTATCACCCTCTTCAATCAATAAGTGAGCTCCTACAGGTAATGAGTAAGATCTTTGTGTTTCTCCTTTCTTCGATTGAACATGCAAGATTGGAATAACTCTTTTCTTCTTAGAGTCAGAAATTACTTTTTCTTTAAATCCTGTTTGCTCATCCATTTCAACCTGGTAAGTAACTCCTTCTGTTACATCTTCAAATACAGCTTTACCACCAAATTCAGAAACGATTACACCATTATATGGATCCCATTGACAAATTACATCTCCTTTTTTAACCTTGGTCTTATTACCCACAAAAATATGTGAACCATAAGGAATGTTATTCGTACTTAAAACAATACCAGAAGTTTTATCAAATATCTTGAACTCAGTAGTTCTTGAGATTACAATTTTAACAGCGTTTCCGTCACTGTCTAATCCATCTACAGTTTTAAGATCATCAATCACAATTTCACCAGGGTGATTCGCAACCATCTTATTGTCTTCTGAAATGTTCCCTGCAATACCACCAACGTGGAAGGTTCTCAGTGTTAACTGCGTACCTGGTTCTCCAATCGACTGCGCAGCTACTACACCCACAGCTTCACCTCTCTGAACCATGCTATTGGTCGATAAACTCACACCATAACATTTTGTACATATTCCTTTTTTTGCCTCACAAGTAAGTGCAGAACGTACCTCAATTGCATCAAGTTCAGCAGCCTCTACTTTCTTAACAGATTCCTCTGTAAACAGCTCACCAGCCTCAATGATCAATTCATCCGTTACAGGATTATATACATCGTGTAGGGAAACTCGTCCGAATATTCTTTCTCCAAGTGTTTCTACGATCTCGTCATTATTTTTTAGAGGTTTTACCTCTAGTCCCCTCAAAGTACCACAGTCTTCCTCATTGATGATCACATCTTGAGCAACATCAACCAGTCTTCTTGTAAGGTATCCCGCATCCGCAGTCTTTAATGCTGTATCCGCCAAACCTTTTCTCGCACCGTGAGTTGAGATAAAATATTCAAGAATTGATAATCCTTCTTTAAAGTTAGAAAGAATTGGATTCTCAATAATCTCACCACCACCGGCAGTAGATTTTTTAGGTTTCGCCATCAATCCACGCATACCTGTAAGCTGTCTGATCTGTTCTTTAGATCCCCTTGCTCCTGAGTCAAGCATCATATACACAGAGTTAAACCCTTGCTGATCCTCTCTTAAGCGTTTCATAGATAGTTCTGTTAACCTGTTGTTGGTAGAACCCCAGATATCAATCACCTGGTTGTATCTTTCCTTATTGGTCAACATACCCATATTATAACTTGCCATGATCGAGTCTACTTGCTTATTAGCAGCACTGATCATATCATATTTTTCTTCAGGAATAATGATATCTCCCAAACTGAAAGACAAACCACCCTGAAAGGCAAATTTATAACCCATATTCTTGATATTGTCAAGGAACCTTCCTGTTGTAGGAACATCCGTTACCTTTAGAATACCTCCAATAATATCTCTCAAAGAACGCTTGGTCAATACCTCATTGATATATCCTGCTTCCTCTGGAACCACTTCATTGAACAATACCCTACCAACAGTCGTCTTAATGATCTGAGTTGTTATTTCTCCATCCTCATTAAAATCTTTACCTCTTACCTTGATACTTGCATTAAGATCTACTTGTTTTTCATTGAAAGCGATTTTCACCTCTTCTAACGAATAAAATGTAGTCCCTTCTCCTTTCACTTTAAAGTCAGGAGTAGAAATACGTTCTTTGGTCATATAGTAAAGACCCAGAACCATATCCTGAGAAGGTACAGTAATCGGTGATCCGTTTGCTGGATTCAGGATATTATGAGAAGCAAGCATCAATAACTGAGCTTCTAAAATTGCTTCCTGTCCTAAAGGTAAATGAACCGCCATCTGGTCACCATCAAAATCTGCATTAAAGGCAGTACATACTAATGGATGCAACTGGATTGCCTTACCTTCGATCAATTTTGGCTGGAAAGCCTGGATACCTAGTCTGTGCAGTGTAGGGGCCCTGTTTAATAATACAGGATGTCCTTTCAGAACATTTTCAAGTATGTCCCAAACTACAGGTTCTCTCTTATCTATAATTTTTTTAGCAGACTTTACTGTTTTTACAATTCCTCTTTCGATCAATTTTCTGATCACAAAAGGCTTGTATAACTCAGCCGCCATATCTTTTGGTAAACCACATTCGTACAATCTCAATTCAGGACCAACGACAATTACCGAACGTGCAGAATAATCAACACGCTTACCCAATAAGTTCTGACGGAAACGTCCTTGCTTCCCTTTAAGGGAATCAGAAAGTGATTTTAAAGGTCTGTTAGATTCTGTTTTTACTGCAGAAGATTTTCTTGTATTGTCAAACAATGAATCCACAGATTCCTGCAACATACGCTTCTCATTTCTCAAGATCACCTCAGGTGCCTTGATCTCCATAAGTCTTTTCAAACGATTGTTACGGATAATTACCCTTCTGTAAAGGTCATTTAAATCAGAGGTAGCAAATCTACCACCATCCAATGGCACTAAAGGCCTTAATTCTGGTGGGATCACAGGAACAACCTTCATGATCATCCACTCTGGTTTGTTTTCTTTACGTGTATTTGCATCTCTAAATGCCTCAACAACATTCAAACGTTTCAAAGCTTCCATTTTACGTTGCTTTGAAGTTTCAGTGTTGGCTTTGTGTCTTAATTCATAGGATAAACTGTCCAGATCAATTCTTGCCAATAATTCGATCAAACATTCAGCACCCATTTTGGCGATGAATTTATCAGGATCGTTATCATCAAGGTATTGATTTTCCTGTGGAAGTGTCTCCAGAATATTTAAATATTCTTCTTCTGTCAAGAAGTCCATTTTTTGCAATGGCTCTCCTTCTTCATTCTTGGCAATACCCGGCTGGATCACTACATAACGTTCATAGTATATGATCATGTCCAGTTTTTTAGATGGTAATCCAAGTAGGTAACCCATCTTGTTAGGTAAAGATCTGAAATACCAAATATGCGCAACTGGCACAACTAAATTGATATGACCAACTCTGTCTCTACGAACCTTCTTTTCTGTTACTTCAACTCCACATCGGTCACAGATGATACCTTTATACCTTATTCTTTTGTACTTACCACAGGCACATTCATAATCTTTGATTGGCCCAAATATCCTTTCACAAAACAATCCATCTCTCTCTGGTTTGTGCGTACGATAATTAATAGTTTCTGGCTTTAGAACCTCTCCTTTAGATTTCTCCAGGATCGTTTCGGGAGATGCCAGACCAATGGTAATTTTATTAAATTTTTTTACAGTGTATTTTTCTCTTTGTCTTGCCATGGTAATGGATAGAATTAAATTGTAAAAATTATATTGTAATCACTGATCACGACGCGTCGTGATCAGTGATATGGATTGTTATTTATTCTTCTAACTTAAGGTTCAAGCCTAAACCTTTCAGTTCGTGCATTAACACGTTGAAAGATTCCGGTAAGCCTGGTTCAGGCATCTTGTCACCCTTAACGATAGCCTCATAAGTCTTGGCTCTACCAAGAACATCATCTGATTTTACAGTCAGGATCTCTCTCAATGTTGCAGAAGCTCCATAGGCCTCAAGTGCCCATACCTCCATTTCACCAAAACGCTGTCCACCAAATTGAGCTTTACCACCCAATGGTTGCTGTGTGATCAATGAATATGGTCCGATAGATCTGGCGTGCATCTTATCTTCAATCATGTGACCCAGTTTGATAATATAAATGACCCCTACTGTTGCAGGTTGATCAAATCTTTCACCTGTACCACCATCATATAGATAAGTATGTCCGAAATCTGGAATTCCAGCTTTTCTTGTCAAGGCCGTGATCTCATCGATATTGGCTCCATCAAAGATTGGTGTCGCGTATTTTTCTCCAAGATTTTGACCAGCCCATCCTAAAACAGTTTCATAGATCTGACCGATATTCATCCTTGAAGGTACCCCAAGTGGGTTCAATACGATATCAACAGCAGTTCCGTCTTCAAGGAAAGGCATGTCTTCCTGTCTTACGATTCTCGCTACAATACCCTTGTTTCCGTGACGTCCCGCCATTTTATCACCAACTTTTAACTTACGTTTCTTGGCCACGTAAATCTTAGCCAATTTGATAATTCCTTTTGGTAATTCATCACCAACAGTAACAGCAAATTTCTTTCTTCTTAAAGAACCTTGCAGATCACTTAACTTGATCTTATAGTTATGAATTAATCTGTTTACAAGATCATTCAAGTCTTTATCAGTTGTCCAAACTCCTTTTGTTAAATGTTCAAAATCAGAAACCGAATTCAACATTTTTAAAGTGAATTTCTTCCCTTTTGGTAAAATTTCTTCACCAAGATCATTTTGAACACCCTGAGATGTCTTACCATTGATCAAACCAAATAATTTGTCTAATAAGACATTTCTTAGTTTGTCATATTCAACAGAGTATTCAATTTCAAGGCTATTCACCTCTTCCTTGTCTTTTACTCTCTTGGCTTTGTCTTTTATGGCTCTCTGGAATAATTTCTTGTCAATAACAACACCTCTTAATGATGGTGAAGCTTTTAAAGAAGCATCCTTCACATCTCCGGCATTATCACCGAAAATAGCTCTTAATAATTTCTCTTCTGGTGTTGGGTCAGATTCTCCTTTTGGAGTGATCTTCCCGATCAAAATATCTCCGGGCTTGATCTCTGCACCGATTCTGATCATACCATTCTCATCGAGGTCTTTAGTTGCTTCCTCACTAACATTAGGAATATCAGCAGTAAGTTCTTCAGCTCCAAGTTTAGTATCCCTCACATCTAATGAATACTCATCGATATGAATAGAAGTAAAGATATCCTCACGAACAACTTTTTCAGAAATCACGATGGCATCCTCAAAATTATACCCTTTCCAAGGCATAAAGGCAACCTTCATATTTCTTCCCAGCGCCAATTCTCCTTTTTCAGTTGCATAACCTTCACAAAGTACCTGGCCTTTAACAACCTTATCACCTTTACTCACAATTGGATGAAGGTTTATCGAAGTACCCTGGTTCGTTTTACGGAACTTGATCAATTCATATACTTTAGTATCTGTATCGAAACTTACAATTCTATCATTGTCTGTTCGCTCGTAGCGAATTTCAACCATATCAGAATCCACATAGATCACTTCTCCATTACCTTCAGAATTGATCAGGATTCTTGAATCTTCAGCAACCCTTCTTTCAAGACCTGTTCCTACAATTGGAGACTCAGGACGCATTAAAGGAACTGCCTGACGCATCATGTTTGATCCCATCAAAGCCCTGTTCGCATCATCATGCTCCAAGAATGGAATTAATGAGGCCGAAATAGATGAAATCTGGTTTGGAGAAACATCCATATAGTTTACCTCACTTACAGATACAACCGGGAAATCTCCATCCTCTCTAGCCACAACTTTCTCTAATACGATGTTACCTTTATCATCGAGTTCAAGATTTGACTGGGCTATTTTTCTTCCTTCTTCTTCTTCTGCACTTAGATATATTGGCTCATCAGAAACATTTACATGACCATCATTTACATTTCTGTAAGGTGTCTCAATAAATCCTAAATTATTCACCTTGGCATATACTGCCAATGAAGAGATCAATCCAATATTCGGTCCTTCCGGAGTTTCAATTGGACACAACCTTCCATAATGTGTAAAGTGAACATCACGAACCTCAAATCCTGCTCTTTCACGAGAAAGACCACCTGGTCCTAATGCCGATAATCTACGTTTGTGTGTAATCTCTGCTAAGGGATTCGTTTGATCCATAAACTGAGACAACTGGTTCGTTCCAAAAAAGGAATTGATCACTGATGACAATGTTTTGGCATTGATCAAATCAATTGGAGTAAACACTTCATTGTCACGAACATTCATTCTTTCACGAATCGTACGTGCCATTCTAGATAGACCAACTCCAAACTGACCTGCGAGCTGCTCTCCAACAGTTCTTACACGACGATTTGATAAGTGGTCAATATCATCAACCTCTGCTTTCGAATTCACCAAATTGATCAAATTCTTAACAATAGTAATGATGTCTTCTTTTGTCAATACCTTTTGTTCAATATCAACATCAAGTCCTAATTTCTTATTCATTCTGTAACGACCAACCTCTCCAAGATTATATCGTTGTTCAGAAAAGAATAATTTATTGATAATACCTTTGGCCGTTTCATAATCTGGCGGCTCAGCATTACGCAATTGACGGTAAATATGTTCAACAGCTTCTTTTTCAGAATTTGTTGGATCTTTTTGCAAAGTGTTATGAATAATTGCATAGTCACCTGCTTCATTATCTAATTTGTGTAATAAAATGGTTTTAGCACCTGATTCAATGATCTCTTCTATGTGCTCCTTTTCAAGAATTGTATCTCTGTCAAGAACGATTTCATTACGTTCGATAGAAACTACCTCACCGGTATCTTCATCTACAAAATCCTCAAACCATGTTTTAAGCACTCTTGCAGCAAGTTTTCTTTCAAGAACTTTCTTTAGACCGCTTTTTGATACTTTGATCTCTTCTGCAAGATCAAAGATTTCCAGTATGTCTTTATCTCTTTCAAAACCAATGGCTCTGAATAAAGTTGTTACCGGTAATTTTTTCTTTCTATCAATATAGGCGAACATCACCTGATTAATATCAGTTGCAAATTCAATCCAGGATCCTTTAAATGGAATTACCCTGGCTGAATACAATTTAGTCCCATTTGCGTGAAATGATTGACCAAAGAATACCCCTGGTGAACGGTGTAGTTGCGATACCACAACCCTTTCAGCTCCATTTATAACAAAAGTACCACTGTGGGTCATGTATGGAATTACACCTAAATAAACATCTTGAACGATTGTTTCAAAATCTTCATGTTCAGGGTCTGTACAATATAATTTTAGACGTGCCTTAAGAGGAACACTGTAAGTTAGTCCTCTCTCAATACATTCTTGGATGGAATATCTTGGCGGATCAACAAAGTAATCCAGGAATTCTAAAACAAAATTATTTCTTGTATCGGTAATAGGAAAGTTTTCCATGAAGGTCTTATACAAGCCTTCATCACTTCTCTCATCAGATTTGGTTTCTAATTGAAAAAAATCTTGGAAAGATTTAATTTGAATATCAAGGAAATCAGGATATTCGGTAATCAATTTAGCTGATGCAAAGTTTACTCTTTGGGTTTTTTGTTTCGTTGCCAATGGAGATAAATTTTAATTAAATTATAAGAACGAATATATATGCAAAATGGTTTAGGTCTAAGTGGTGTTACCCCAAAGACCTAAACCTTAAATGTTTAGTACTTAAGTAAATTACTTAAGCTCAACTTCTGCTCCAGCTTCTTCTAAAGATTTTTTAAGACCTTCTGCCTCATCTTTAGAGATGCCTTCTTTGATAGGTGCTGGTGCACTATCAACGATACCTTTAGCTTCTTTCAAGCCTAAACCAGTTAGTTCTTTAACCAATTTAACTACAGCTAATTTAGAACCACCTGCTGCTTTAAGGATTACATCAAATTCTGATTTTTCCTCAGCAGCGACTTCACCGCCACCTGCAGGTCCTGCTACTGCTACTGCAGCTGCTGCAGGCTCAATACCATACTCTTCTTTCAAAATATTTGCTAATTCATTAACTTCTTTTACAGTTAAGTTAACTAATTGCTCTGCGAAATCTTTCAACTCTGCCATTTTTCTACTGTTTAAATTTTATTATTTAGTTTATTAGTGTGTTTATTCTTTTTCTGATAAAGTCTGAAGGATACCGTGAATTTTCCCTCCACCAGATTGAAGTGCCGAAATAACGTTCTTCGCTGGTGATTGTAACAATCCAATAATATCTCCAATTACCTCTTCTTTCGACTTGATGTCTACCAAGTTATCTAGTTGGTCATCTCCAACATAAACAGCTTCTTCAACATAAGCTCCTTTCAGAATTGGCTTTTTATTTCCTTTACGGAAAGCTTTGATTACCTTCGCTGGAGCATTTCCAGTTTCTGACATCATTAAAGAAGTATTTCCTTTAAGGACGGTTGGCAAATCTCCAAAATCTTTATCACTGCTATCCATTGCTTTTGCAAGCAAGGTATTTTTCACAACTGCCAATTTAACGTTGGCTTTGAAACAAGCTCTACGCAAATTTGAAGTATCTGTAGCATTCAATCCTGAGATATCAGCTAAATAGATTACTGGGTTATCAGCTAACTTGCCAGTCAAATCTTGTATTACTTGCGATTTTTCTTCTCTTGTCATAATTTCAAAATTTTAACGGCGTTAAACTGTTTTAGTATCTATAGCAACTCCCGGGCTCATTGTACTTGACAAGAATATACTCTTGATGTACGTCCCTTTAACAGTTGAAGGCTTTAACTTTACAATGGTTTTGATCAATTCATTCGCATTTTCAGCAATTTTATCAGCCTCGAAAGAAACTTTTCCAATTGATGCGTGAACGATTCCTGTTTTATCCACTTTAAAGTCAATTTTACCACCTTTAACATCTTTGACTGCTTTTGCTACATCCATAGTAACGGTACCGGTCTTTGGGTTAGGCATCAAACCTCTTGGGCCTAATATTCTACCTAAAGGACCTAATTTACCCATTACACTTGGCATGGTTACAATCACGTCAACATCTGTCCATCCTCCTTTAATTTTTTGGAGGTATTCATCTAATCCCACATAATCAGCACCTGCTTCTTTGGCATCTGCCTCTTTATCAGGAGTTACTAGTGCCAATACTTTGACATTTTTACCTGTTCCATTCGGAAGGGTTACAACACCTCTTACCATCTGGTTAGCTTTACGTGGATCTACACCTAGTCGTATTGCAAGATCAACACTTGCATCAAATTTTACGGTGGTGATTTCTTTCACCAAAGATGAAGCCTTAAATACATCATGAGATGCATTAAAGTCTACTTTACCTCTAGCTTCCTTTTGATTCTTTGTTAGTTTTGCCATCTTCTTACGCTGTTTTAACTGGAGCTGTTCCCTTTACTCGAATTCCCATAGATCTCGCTGTTCCTGCAACCATCAACATAGCTGACTCAACCTGAAATGCATTTAAATCCTGCATTTTATCTTCAGCAATCGTACGTATTTGATCCCAAGTAACAGAGGCTACTCTCTTACGATTTGGTTCTCCAGAACCTTTTTTAACTTTGGCAGCTTCTAACAATTGAATTGCTGCTGGTGGAGTTTTTACGACGAAATCAAAAGATTTATCCTTGTAAACATTAATTACAACTGGTAAAACCTTTCCTGGTTTGTCTTGAGTTCTAGCATTAAACTGCTTACAGAACTCCATAATATTTACTCCGGCAGCACCTAAAGCTGGTCCAACTGGTGGTGAAGGGTTAGCCGCACCTCCTCGAACTTGCAATTTTACTACCTTACTAATTTCTTTTGCCATTGTTTTAACTTTAATTAATAAAACGCACTAATTGGAAGCTAATGCATTTACATAATATTGTAACATTTATGAAATTTTTTCTACTTGCATATAGTTGAGTTCTAAAGGAGTTTTTCTCCCAAAGATCTTAACCATTACCTCAAGCTTACGCTTTTCTTCATTAATCTTTTCTATCGTACCGTCAAAACCATTGAACGGTCCATCAATAACTTTCACTGTTTCACCAGTTATAAAAGGTATTGCTACATTTTCATTTTGAACAGCCAGGTCATCTACTGTACCTAACATTCTGTTCACTTCTGACTTTCTCAATGGTACTGGATCTCCTCCTTTAGTCTCACCAAGAAAACCGATAACACCGGTAACAGATTTAATTACGTGAGGAACCTCACCGCTCAAATTTGCTTCTACCATAATATATCCAGGAAAATAAACCTTCTCTTTATGGTATTTTTTACCATTTCGGATCTGGATCACTTTCTCTGTAGGCACCAAGACCTGGCTTACAAAATCAGACAAACCCAATCGAGAAATTTCATTCTCAATATAAGTTTTTACCTTATTTTCTTGTCCACCAATTGCCCTAACGGCATACCATTTCATTACGGAAGTATCAGACATATTGATTTATTAATTAAAAATATTGAAATATTCTTCTAAGCCCATTTGAAAGAACTTGTCTACTAAAAAAACAGCAATAGCAAATATCACAGTGAAAACCGCTACCAATACCGTATTTTTTTGAGCTTCTGCTCTTGGCATCCAAGAAACATTATGCTGCAACTCCTCAAATGATTCCTTAATGTAATTCACTATACCCATTGTTATCATTTTTACGCACGGGTGGAGAGGCTCGAACTCCCGACACCTGGTTTTGGAGACCAGTGCTCTACCAACTGAGCTACACCCGTATGGTAAGAAAACAGCCTGTTTCGAACAAAACCATTTGTCTCCCAATTAATCAGTATGCTCAATTAAAACATACTTTTTAAAAAGAATATAAGGCGCTTCCGCAAAGAAGCACCTGATATTCAAAATTTTATTTCAACTGAAATTGATTAAAATTAATCAAGGATTTCAGTTACCTGACCAGCACCTACTGTTCTACCTCCTTCACGGATCGCAAAACGTAAACCTAAGTTCAAGGCAATTGGCTGAAGTAAATCAACAGTAATTGTCAAGTTATCACCTGGCATTACCATTTCAACACCTGCAGGTAAATTAATTGTTCCCGTTACGTCAGTTGTTCTAACATAGAACTGAGGACGGTAATTTTTATGGAATGGAGTGTGACGTCCACCTTCTTCTTTTTTCAAGACATAAATCTCAGCTTTGAATTTAGCGTGAGGAGTAATAGAACCTGGCTTACAGATTACCATTCCTCTTTTGATCTGATCTTTATCAATACCTCTTAACAAGATACCAACGTTATCACCAGCTTCACCTCTATCTAAAATCTTACGGAACATCTCAACACCAGTAACTGTAGAAGTTAATTTCTCAGCTCCCATACCAATGATATCAACAGCATCACCTGTGTTAGCAACACCTAATTCAATACGACCTGTAGCAACAGTACCACGACCAGTAATAGAGAATACATCTTCAACAGGCATTAAGAAATCTTTATCAACATCTCTTTTTGGAATTTCGATCCAAGAATCAACAGCATCCATCAATTCCATTACAGTATCAACCCATTTTCCTTCACCGTTCAATGCACCTAATGCAGAACCTTGAATTACAGGGCCATTATCACCATCATACTCATAAAAAGAAAGCAATTCTCTTACTTCCATTTCAACTAATTCAAGTAATTCCTCATCATCAACCATGTCTACTTTATTCATAAACACAACCATTCTTGGAATACCTACCTGGCGTCCTAAAAGGATATGCTCACGAGTTTGTGGCATTGGTCCGTCAGTAGCAGCTACTACCAATATAGCACCGTCCATTTGGGCAGCACCC
>JAAESS010000020.1 GCA_024229195.1 Flavobacteriales bacterium
ATTGAGAAAATGTGTGAAAGAGATTCTTACAAAATGATTGTTCATCTTACCGACAGAATGGATTATCTATCTTGCCATATGAATAATGAAGCAGTTTGTTTGGCGGTTGAAAAAGCAATAGAATTAGAAGTGTCGGATCGAGTCAAAGTAATCAGAACTATTATGTCTGAACTTACTCGGCTCTCTTCCCATCAACTTTGGTGGGGAGTTATGGGAATGGATTTAGGCGCTATTACTTCCTTTTTGTATGGTTTCCGTGATCGAGAAATGATTACCGATATTTTTGAAGAAACCTGTGGCGCAAGACTGACTATGAACTACAATGTGCCTGGAGGAGTAATGTTTGATATTCCTGATAATTTCCAAACTAAGGTGAAGGAATTTATTATACATTTCAAAAAAAAATTACCAGAATATGATGATTTGCTTTCTAATAATGTAATTTTCAAAGTCCGCCTTTCCGTTCCCATTTACGTCCTGCAAAGCAACAATGCAATAGGTTCCTTTCGGTACGCTATCAAATGTAAAAGATACTTTTCCCGCTTTTTTCAAATCGGC
>JAAESS010000021.1 GCA_024229195.1 Flavobacteriales bacterium
CATTAAGTCCCTTTTTCTTCTCATTTAGATTAACCACTTTTTTCAAAAATTACAAATAAATGACAAAATCTACTCGGAATCCAGAAAAAATAAATCATCAATGAGGCATCGAGAATCGATTCACAAACGTAGCTAAAAGGAAATATTGTCTGATGAGCCGTAATAGAAGATTAAAATATAAGTAAGTTTCCTATGCCAATATTTTTGGAAACCAAAGAAGAGACATACCAGTAAATTTATCAAAAAGTGGTATTAAAACATTTATTCTGGTATTCATCGATTGCAGGAAAGCTAAAAGATCAGCATCTACACCTTATCTTTTTTCTTCTTCTTGGCATGGGAATGCTTTGATGACAGATGAAGAAGATTTGAGGCCTTTGCCTGGTCCTCCGTTTTGGTTAGCTTTGTTACCAGATTCCAAGTGTCTTGTGGCGAAAGCTCACCTTCATCGTTCCACTTAAGGCTTGAGAGGTGATTGGATGACATGAGAAACTCTTAATTATTGAGAAGATAAGAGAGAAAGCACTGCTTCTGTCAGGAATCACACGCCTGTTAACGGTAGAAATAATTAAGAATGCACCTTTTGATACGGAATGTCGTTTAAGGGTTCAATTTGTACTATTTAGATAAAACGACCATCCCCCTCAGCCTCAATCATGCTTACTAGCAGCACTCATGCCATTACAAAAAAACCTCTAAAGGTGCGTTGATACATCATTGGGCGTATTTCAATTTATTCCATCTCAGTGATACTGCGAAATAAAACTTTTGCACGACCAGGGCAATTATCAATGGTGTATGAAAACATGGTCTCAATCATAGGTATAGAATACGCATCATCCTCAAAATCTAGCTTGTTGATTTCATCGATCGACAAACTCGTCTCAGCCATTCCAATTATCGTTCCCTTCTCAAACGATTCTTCAGCGGAACGACCAGAACAATAGAGTTTTCCTGCCTGCATCCCAATATTATTGACCAACTTCAAGCCCTGTTGGAGGCTTGATGCAGAGAGAGGACTTGAAACGGCGAGAGATAAA
>JAAESS010000022.1 GCA_024229195.1 Flavobacteriales bacterium
CTATAATTCCAACATCCATCGTGGTGTACATACTTTAAGTCAGGAAGCGACCAATGCCTATGAAGAGGCGCGTGCTAAAATTCAAGATCATTTTAATGCAGCAAAGCCTTATGAGATCATCTTGACTTCCGGTACCACCCACAGTATTAATATGGTGGCCAATGGTTTTACTACTTTATTGAGTAAAGAAGATGAAATCATTGTTTCGGCTTTAGAACACCATTCAAATATCGTTCCTTGGCAAATGCTTTGTGAAAGAACTGGTGCTTTTCTCAAAGTAATACCCATGACCCTTAAAGGGGAATTAAATATGGATGTCTATGAAAATCTGCTCTCGGAAAAAACAAAACTTGTATTTGTAAATCATGTTTCGAATGCCCTGGGAACCATCAATCCAATTAAAAAAATTATTGACAGGGCCCATGATTTTGGCGCTGCTGTTCTGATCGATGGAGCGCAAGCCACACCACATATCAAACCAGATGTTCAAGAGCTAGATTGCGAATTCTATACCTGTTCTGCTCATAAACTTTGCGGTCCTACCGGAGTTGGTATGATTTACGGTAAAGAAAGCTGGCTAAATAAACTACCTCCATATCAGGGAGGTGGCGAAATGATCAGTGAAGTCACCTTCGAAAAAACTACCTATGCAGACCTACCACATAAGTTCGAAGCAGGAACTCCAAATATTGCAGGAGTTATTGCGTTCGGGGTAGCTCTTGATTATATGAATAACATAGGTTTAGAACAAATTGCGGCTTATGAAAACGAGTTACTTGAATACGCTACAAAGAAACTTTTAGAAATTGATAAGGTGGTTCTTTATGGTACTTCCAAAGACAAGGCCGCAGTAATTTCATTTAATATTGAAGGAATTCATCCTTATGATATCGGTTCTATTATTGATAAATTAGGAATTGCTGTAAGAACAGGACACCATTGTGCCCAGCCAATTATGGATTATTATAAAATTCCTGGCACAGTTCGTGCCTCTTTTTCTTTCTATAATACAAAGGAGGAAATTGATCTCTTTATTGAGGCCCTTCTTAGAGCTAAAACCATGTTATCTTAAACTATAATTCTTATGAAATATTTGTTCCTTTTAATTAGTCTGGCCTGTACTTCGAATAACGATTTACAATCTAAAGTGTTTATTGTTGCCGATCATTTAGAAAATTGCAGAGGAGTTGGGCCGCAAACTTGTATGCTCGTTAAGGAAAACCCTGAAGATAACTGGACCTATTTCTATGATCAAATTGAAGGCTTTGACTATGAGGAAGGTTTTACCTATGAATTACTGGTTGATTTAATTCCTGTAGAGAATCCTGCTGCTGATGCGTCTTCTCTCAGATATATATTAAAAAATATTATTTCGAAAATTCCTTCTGTTGATCAATCTGACTTACTTAAAGAATGGACAGTTTTAAAAATAAAAGGATTGGATCAATTAAATAGTTCTCCTACCATGAAATTTGAAGAGGAAGATACCAAAGTGAGTGGTTTTGCCGGTTGCAATAATTATTTTTCAACATATACGATTTCAGGAAATGAGTTGAACTTTGGTCCTGCAGGTGCTACCAGAAAGCTCTGCCCGGATATGAGTGTTGAAAATTTGTTTCTACAACACTTACCTAAAGTGGCTCGTTTTGAAATTGTCAAAAAGGAATTGTATCTCTACAATCAAAATGACGAATTGTTGATTTTGGCTATGTCTCAATAAGAAGATAAATCAAAATTAAATATCTAGCTTTCCTGATGAATTATTCCGAGAAAGTTCAAACCCTTTATCTATTTGAAGGGTTTCTTTTTTTGCCGCTTTTACAGCCAGTTGATCGCAACGTTCATTCTGAGGATGATCATTATGACCTTTTATCCATTTGAATTTTACCTGATGCTTTTTGTTAATCTTTAAAAATCGACGCCACAGATCCGGATTTTTTTTATCCTTGAATCCTTTTTTTACCCAGCCAAAAACCCAGCCTTTTTCTACAGCGTCAACCACATATTTAGAGTCAGAAAAAACAATAACCTGCATCCCTTCCCGCTTGAGTTGCTCCAGCGCCACAATGACGGCTAACAATTCCATTCGGTTATTGGTCGTTAATCTATATCCCTCTGAAAACTCTTTTTTATAGGGTTTCCCTACCCATTCCATAACAATGCCGTATCCGCCTTTTCCGGGGTTACCACTGCAGGCTCCATCGGTATATACATTAACTCTCATCAGCAGTTTTTAATATTTTTTCAATCACCTGAGGGAAATTTTCCTGTTCTAAGACATGAATTTTTGCTGCTACATCATCTGGTGTATCATCAGAATGTATTGCAACTGCCTTTTGAAAAATGACTGTCCCTTCGTCATAATGTTCGTTTACATAATGTATGGTTATTCCCGATTCCGATTCCTGATTCGCAACAACTGCCCTGTGCACATGCATACCATACATCCCCTTTCCTCCATATTTCGGTAAAAGTGCAGGATGGATATTCACTATTGCATTGGTAAAAAGTGAGATCATTCGATCTGGAACCTTTAATAAGAATCCGGCAAGAACGAGAAAGTCCGCATGTTCGCTTAAAAAATCTAAAAATGAGGAGGTTTCCATTTCCTGTTTAGAAAAGACCTTGAAAGGTACATTTAATCTTTTGGCTCTTTCCAAAACACCGGCATTGGCCTTGTTACTGACAACATAACTAACCTCCGCTAATTCACTGTTTTTAAAGTACTTTATAATATTCTCAGCATTGGTACCGGAGCCTGAGGCAAAAATGATCATCCTGAGCATAATTATTTGTTTTAGAAGTGATAGCAAAAAAAAGAATAATTATCAGATTGAAAAAACAAATTAGAAAGTATTTGTCTTTTTTGCACTTGTTCAACTTTTTTTTACTTTTTATCGATTAGAACCTAAATTATATTATTTTTGCAGCAATATTTAAATTTAAAATTAAAAAATTATGTCAGACATTGCATCAAGAGTTAAAGCCATTATCGTTGATAAACTAGGAGTAGACGAAAATGAAGTTACTAATGAAGCTAACTTTACCAACGACTTAGGAGCAGATTCATTGGATACAGTTGAATTAATTATGGAGTTTGAAAAAGAATTTGATATCCAGATTCCAGATGACCAAGCTGAAAATATCGGTACTGTAGGCCAGGCTATTAGCTATATTGAAGAGGCTAAATAAATTTATACTTCACCTATAAAATTACGAGCTTCTCCAGATTGGAGGATGCTCGTAATTTCTTGTTTTTATTATTAAACCTTTAAAGATGGAATTAAAACGGGTTGTTGTAACAGGTTTAGGGGCTTTAACCCCTGTAGGAAATACTGTTGAAGAATACTGGGAAGGATTGGCTAACGGAGTTAGTGGAGCTGCGCCTATAACCTATTTTGATGCTTCTAATTTTAAGACACAGTTTGCCTGTGAACTTAAAAACTTTGTTGCCACTGATCATTTTGACAGAAAAGAGGCTCGAAAAATGGATAGATTCACCCAATATGCCATGGTTGTAACGGATGAAGCTATTGCTGATTCTGGTCTTGATCTTGAAAAAGAGGACACCACCAGAATCGGAGTGATCTGGGGAGCAGGAATTGGAGGTCTTGAAACTTTTCAAAACGAAGTCCTAAACTATGCAAGTGGCGACGGAACTCCTCGGTTTAACCCATTTTTTATTCCAAAAATGATTGCAGATATAGCCCCGGGCCAGATCTCGATCAAACACAATTTACAAGGACCAAACTTTACGACGGTTTCGGCCTGTGCATCATCAGCAAATTCGATCATTGATTCCTTAAATTATATCCGTCTGGGTCAGGCAGATGTTTTTGTAACAGGAGGATCTGAGGCTGCGGTTGCGATTTCAGGTATGGGTGGTTTTAACGCCATGCATGCTTTATCAACCAGGAATGATGATCCAAAAACAGCGTCTCGTCCTTTTGACAAGGATCGTGATGGATTTGTTCTTGGTGAAGGAGCAGGTGCCTTGATCCTTGAAGAACTTGAACACGCAAAAGCAAGAGGGGCCAAAATTTACGCTGAAGTAATTGGCGGAGGGCTTTCTGCAGATGCACATCACATTACTGCACCACATCCTGAAGGTAGAGGTGCAAAAAATGTTATGCTCAATTGTTTAAAAAATGCTGAAATCAGTCCTGAAGAAGTTGATATCGTTAACATGCACGGTACTTCAACCCCTTTGGGAGATGTTGCTGAATTAAAAGCGATCCAATCAGTTTTTGGTGAAAGTGCCTATAAACTGAATATAAATTCTACAAAATCGATGACTGGTCACTTATTAGGTGCTGCAGGAGCTATAGAGGCTATCGCTTCTATCTTATCGATAAAAAATGGACTTGTTCCACCAACCATCAATCATTTTACTGATGATGATCAGATCGATCCAAAATTGAACCTTACATTTAATAAGGCTCAAAAAAGAGAGGTTAAAGTAGCTATGAGCAATACTTTTGGTTTTGGCGGACATAATGCATGTATCTTATTCAAAAAATACGAAGACTAAAACTGAATGAATCTAATTCGCAAAATAACAAGTTCTCATTCTGCCAAGGATGAAGAATTTATTATGGCGATTAGGAAAATTTTAGGTTATCGACCTAAAAAAGTTGATTTCTACAAAGAAGCATTTACCCATAGTTCACTAAAACGTGTCAACGAACAAGGCAATCCCATGAATTACGAGCGCCTTGAATTTTTGGGTGATGCAATATTGGGTGCTGTTATTGCGAACTATCTTTTTAAAAAGATCCCTCACGGTGACGAAGGTTATTTAACTCAAATGCGCTCAAAAATAGTGAGTCGTGAGCACCTTAATGAATTGGGTAAAGACCTTGATTTGATACACTTTGTTGAAAGCTCTATTCCCAGCGCAAATTTTGGAGATAATATTCATGGAAATCTTTTTGAGGCGCTAATTGGTGCCATTCATTCTGACAGGGGTTACTCATTCACTGAAAAATTCATTTTTAGATTTGTCATTGAGCCTTATGTTGACATTGAAAGACTTGAGGGTAAAATAACCAGTTATAAAAGTGTATTGATTGAATGGAGCCAAAAAAGCAAAAAGAGAATCAAATACAATGTTTATGAAGATACCGGTAATGATACTTTAAAGCATTTTAGTGTAAAATTATTGGTTGATAATGATCTAATCTCAAAGGGCCGCGCTACTTCAAAAAAGAAAGCTGAAGAAATTGCTTCAAAAAGAGCTTATTACAAATTAAAGGATCAAATTGAGCATTAATTGATTCTGGCAACACTATCATATGTCATCTTCTCAATCGTTTTCGTAAAAATTTGAGTTGTTTTACCAAAACTATCTCTATTTTTGCAAAAACCTTTGAATCAAACCAACTCTAGTGTCAAGAATCCATAGTATTGATTTTGAATTTGATCATGATTATGATCTCATAGGGATACACTCTGTTCTGGCTGATTATAGAATGGCTTATTATTTGAACAAATATTTAGATATTCAGCTTAGACGGTTCAAAGATGACCTTGATTTCAAATCGGAAAATTGCAGTTTCCCATTGTATACCTTTGAAGACGAAACGGCATATGCATCCTGGTCATTAATAGCCAATAAACATGTGTTCACTCAAAATATAGCTGGGGGTGGTAGTAATTTGTTTCTTGAGGAAACCAAAATTTCCTACTTGATTCCTGAAAAGAAAAAAGTAGACTATTTTATCAAGATCACTGGTTTAACAGATAATGTTGAATTAAGCACAACGCTTCTCAACATCAATAAGATAAATAATATAATGGCATCGTATGCCATTGATCCCTTAGATTTAAAATCAAGGGATAATTTAATTTTTTAAGAATGAAGAAAAGAAAAAAAACGAAAATAGTTGCCACCCTTGGTCCAGCTGTAGCCACAAAGGAAAAAATCAAAGAATTGATGGTTGCCGGTGTCAATGTATTCAGAGTTAATTTCTCGCATGCCGACTATAAGGACGTAAGAGCCAAAATCAGATATATCCGCGAATTAAATAAAGAAAACAATTATAATGTTGCTGTGCTTGCCGATCTTCAAGGCCCTAAGCTCAGGGTTGGAGTTATGGAGGAGGGTGTTGTTCTGAATAAGGGTGATGAATTCGAATTTACAACTGATAAGTGCACGGGAACAAAAGATAGGGCATTTATGACTTATCAGAACTTTCCGAAAGATGTTGAAAAAGGTGAAAACATACTTGTAGATGATGGTAAATTACTTTTCGAAGTAATGGATACAGACAGAGATACTAAGGTCAAAGTTAAAGTAATGAGAGGTGGGCCTCTTACATCGAAAAAAGGTGTCAACCTTCCGAATACGAAAATTTCACTTCCTGCTTTGACAGAAAAAGATATCAAAGATGCCAAATTTGCTATTGAACAGGAAGTTGACTGGATCGCCTTATCTTTTGTAAGAACTCCTGAAGATCTTGTCAAATTAAGTGATCTGATCAAAGAAAAATCGAGCTATAAGATTCCTATTATCGCAAAGATCGAGAAACCTGAAGCAGTTGATAACATCAACCATTTAACCTCGTATTGTGATGGTATCATGGTAGCCCGTGGAGATCTTGGAGTTGAAATTCCCATGCAAAAAGTACCGATCATTCAAAAAATGCTCGTAAGAAAGGCCAAGGAAGCTCGAATTCCGGTAATCATTGCTACGCAAATGATGGAATCGATGATCACAAGTCAAATCCCAACAAGAGCAGAAGTAAATGATGTGGCAAATTCGATTATGGATGGTGCAGATGCTGTAATGTTGTCAGGAGAGACATCAGTTGGAGAATTTCCTACAGAAGTGATCAAAGCCATGAGAAGTATTATTGTAAGCGTTGAAGATTCAGAATTGATCGAAGGATATGTTCAGGGTGTAAATTGCATCAACGAACGTTATATTTCAAAGGCAGTTTGTAGCAATGCTGCAAAGCTTGCCGATGAGATTGAAGCTGCTGCTATTACTACCTTAACCAATAGTGGTTATACTGCATTTCAGATCTCTGCACGCAGACCTAAATCAAATATTCTTGCCTTTTCAGATAATCCAAGAATTCTTGCTCAATTGAATTTATTATGGGGAGTAAAAGCCCAGTTTTATGATAAAATGGTGAGTACAGATGAAACCGTTGAAGATCTTAACCGTATTACACTCGAACGAAATTATGCCAAAAAAGGTGATTTTGTGATCAACCTAACCTCAATGCCAGTGCATGATAAAGGTATGGTAAATACCTTAAGAGTTTCTCAAATCTAAAAGATCAGGTCTTATCTTCTTCTATCAATCTGATTCCGTCAATAACCAGATTCTTTACAGAATCATCAAGACAGAATTGTTCAAGATATGACTTAACCTCAGTTCTAAGATGAAAGCTATCTTCTGAACGTAGTAACTCATAAATTTCAAGAGGTAACAACCAATCTTTCGGGTAGTTTACAATCAACTGCCCGAATATGAATTGCAAGTCTTCATCTTTTATATTCTCAGATTGCCTGATTTTTCTTACTTGTTCGTACAATTCAAATAATGTCTTCTCCTTTGACCTGTAGGTTATTTTATGGGTTTTTTCCTTTGGGATTTCAAATTGTTGACCAAATGAATTTGGATCTGCAATCCCTGAAAATGCTGAAATTATATTTTCTCCAACAGCCATGTCATAGGTTCCCCATTCAGGCTTAAATAAAACCTCATCTTTACGTTTTACAGTGCAGTTTCGGAAAGAAATTAAAATGATCTTTCCTTGTAGGTTTCTTTTACCCGTAATTATTTCACCTTCAACTAGTACACCTCCTTCAAATAATAACTCTGTCTTTTTACCTTCGTAGATACCATAAACTTCCAGATCAGTGGGCGACATATTTTCTATGGCCAAATTGATTCCTTTTAATTTTCCAACAGGTGATCCAAATCCCTGAGCGTGGTAATTTTTATCATGACCGATCAATTCTTTGTTTTTATAAGCAAGCGCTGTTGGTCCTGTCGTTTTAATATAAACGGGTCTTGATCTTTCATCTTCTATAACTTCAGTAAATTTACCTGAAATTTGAATTCCTGTACTCAGCTCCATAGTTCCTAAATTTTTTGACTCAATCAATTTACGAACCCCTTTTAATCCTCCATTTCTGAGCGCCATTGAATTGGCATATTCTTCAAGCACTAAACTTAAATGCGCAAAATCAGGTGTAACAAACAATTGTGGTTGAGGCTTGGTGATATCAAATTCTACTTTGGCTGCATCTATGGAATAAGGTATTTTTTTGACCTGATCTCCCATACACCATTTGCTTTCACCTATTGAAGAAAGAAGACCGGCGCCATAAATCTTAGGACGATCTAATGTCCCAATGAGTCCGTATTCTACTGTCCACCAATGCATATTTCTGATTCCGGCCATTTCACTAGGCGGTCCCATATTTTCTGAGATCAAAGCGATATGTACTTCAGCTTCCTTAATTTCTGATGGTTTGGTTGCCGGATCTTCTTTAATGATCGATAAATGTCTTATGGCCTCATATAATTCAAAATCCTTGGCAGATGAAATGGCTTTTGACCCGATCTCACCAAAACGCCTGAGATATTCAGCATATTCCGGATTTGCAATAATCGGAGCATGTCCTGCGGCTTCATGAATGATATCTGGTGCAGGTGTATATTCTATATGATCTATGGTTCGAATATCAGCCGCAATCACTAAAGTATTGTAAGCCTGGAATTCCATAAATGCATTGGGCGGAATAAAACCATCAACCGAAACGGCTGCCCAACCAATTTCCTTTAAGATTCTGTTCATCCCCTCCATTCTGGGAATCTGCTCCGTAGAAATTCCTGCCTTTGCCAAACCCGGTATATAAGATTCATGGGCCACTTTTCCCAAATAATCTATATTCTTTCTCATGACATAGCGCCAAACTGCTTGATTTTGAGCAGTATATTCGTCATAAGGCTGCTTTAAGATAAAATCTCGAAGGTGATATGGCAGTTTTTCCAGCACTGTATTAGAAAGGTATTCTCGCTTCATTTTGAGGCTTTTTGTAAAGTTATGCAATTTTAAAATTGTGTATGATTTCACAAATTGTCACTTTTTACCAAGGCAAGCCCGAATTATCGCAGTGTTATGCTCCAAATATTATGAATTTATAACTGATCCCATCAGAAAGAAATCAAATAACAAAATATGTCTGCTAAATTGATTGATCGTAATTTTTTTACCTGTATGGCAAATATTAATTCTCAATCGTTACTGCATAGTTATTATCTGCAGAAATATTTTGCATCGTTGTTATTAAGTTAAGGCATTGGTTAAGTACAGACTTCTTGGCCGATAGCGACTCCATCGTTTGGTTCTCGAAGTCATATTGATTCAAAACCTTAATAAAATTTCGCAGCGTGAAATTAATTGC
>JAAESS010000023.1 GCA_024229195.1 Flavobacteriales bacterium
GTACTAATTATAACTGAGATTTGCATATTATCCAGAAACTAAAAGGAGGAAGATAATTTTCCTGTATTTTTACAGCAAAAATACGAAGATGAATTTTGCCGAAAGAATTTTATTTGGTCTGATTAAGAAAACAGACATTTATCTATGGAATTCTATGCTAAAATTACAGGATCTTATATAAACTTACCTAAAACCCGGTCAGGTGTAAAGGATATTACGAGTATTTCATGAAAGAAAATATAAGGAAGGCTTTAAAAACATTAGCATCAGGAGAAACCCTGATCTATCCTACTGACACGATCTGGGGCTTCGGCTGTGATGCTACAAATGTAGAGGCTGTTGAAAAGATTTATAAGATTAAAAGCAGACCTGACAGCAAAAGTCTGATCATTCTGGTTGATGGAATGGAAATGCTTCAAAAATATATTGATACCATTCCTGAAAGAATAGAGAAATTTTTAGACAATGCGAACAGACCCACTACTGTTATTTATAGTGACCCTAAGGGTCTGGCTAAAAATGTGGTCGCTTCGGATAATACTGTTGCCATAAGAATCGTTCAAAATGATTTTTGCCGGGACTTGATAGAAAAATTCGGAAAGGCTATTGTTTCTACCTCTGCTAATTTTAGTGGTGTGGCTTCTCCTGATGGTTTTGATGAAATTGATCCATTACTTTTGAAGAAAGCGGATTATATAGTAAATTTGCCGGCAGCTCAAACGAAAAATACGGCTTCTCAAATTATCAAATTAAACGATCGTGGTGAGATCGAGTTCCTTAGAAAATAATATGCAAGATTTCAACACTGACCTAAAAAAAGCAATTGCGCTCCCTGTTTTTGATTACATCGCCAAAGCAGCAGACAAGTTATCTTTGGAAACTTATGTGATTGGGGGATATGTTCGAGATTTTTTACTGGAAAGATTGAAGTCTAAAGATATTGATGTTGTGGCAGTTGGCAGTGGAATTGATCTGGCCAATGAAGTTGCTGAGATGCTGCCTGCTAAAACGAAAGTTCAAGTGTTTAAAAATTATGGTACCGCAATGCTTAAATACAAGGAGCTTGAAATCGAGTTTGTGGGTGCAAGAAAAGAGTCATATGTTGAACACAGCAGGAATCCAATGGTAGATCGAGGTTCATTGCAAGATGATCAAAACCGAAGAGATTTTACAATTAATGCCATGGCGATTAGTTTGAACAGTTCAGATTACGGAGTGTTGCTTGATCCATTTGATGGAATAACTGATCTTCAAAATAAAATTATCAAGACACCTTTGGACCCTGATATAACTTTCAGTGATGACCCATTGCGTATGATGAGAGCGATACGGTTTTCAAGTCAATTGGGATTTGAAATTGAGACTTCATCTCTGGTATCAATAACAAAAAATGCCAAAAGAATTCAGATCATAAGTGAGGAGAGAATTGTTGATGAGTTGCATAAGATCATGCTCAGTGATAAGCCTTCGATTGGTCTTAAATTATTGTTTCAAACAGGTTTGTTGCATTTTATACTTCCTGAATTAGCCGATTTACAAGGTGTAGAGCAAATAAAAGGGCAAAAGCACAAAGATAATTTTTACCATACCCTGCAGGTAGTTGATAATATAGCTGGAAAAACAGATAAACTTTGGTTGCGTTGGGCGGCACTTTTGCATGATATTGGAAAGGCCCCAACAAAGAAGTTTGATAAAAAAGTTGGTTGGACTTTTCATGGTCATGAATTTTTAGGCTCAAAAATGGTAAAAAAGATCTTTAAGAGACTAAAAATGCCATTGAACGAGAAGATGAAGTATGTTCAAAAGATTGTGATGATGAGTTCAAGACCTGTTATTTTGGCGGAAAATGTTACGGATTCAGCGGTAAGAAGGTTGATCTTTGATGCCGGAGATGATCTTGATGATCTGATGACACATTGTGAAGCAGATATTACGACAAAAAATAAGATCAAAGAAAAACAATACCTAAATAACTTTGCCTTGGTCAGGCAAAAGATCAAGGAGGTAGAGGAGAGAGACCATGTAAGAAATTTTCAACCTCCTATTTCAGGAGAACTTATTATGGAAACTTTTAATTTAAGACCTTGTAGAGAAATTGGTATCATCAAAGATGCCATTAAAGAGGCTATTCTCGAAGGTGAGATCACCAACGACTATGATGCCGCCTTTGAGTTTATGCTCAAAAAGGCCGAGTCTATCGGATTGAAAAAATAAGTATTTAGCTTAAGATACTTCTGGAGATAACTAATTTCTGAATCTCAGTTGTCCCTTCACCAATGGTACAAAGTTTGGCATCTCTGTAAAATTTCTCAACAGGAAAGTCCTTGGTATAACCGTATCCACCATGAATTTGTAAAGCTTCATTGGCTACTTTTACACTCATTTCAGAGGCATACATTTTAGCCATTGCACCAATTTTTGTCATTTTTACACCCATGATTTTATCATGAGCGGCCTTGTGCAATAATAATTCAGAGGCTTCAATCTCAGTTGCCATATCGGCAAGCTTAAATCCGATTGCTTGAAATTTTGCTATCGGCCTCCCAAATTGTTCCCTTTCTTTAGCATATTTTAGAGCAGCTTCATAAGCACCTTTGGCAATACCTAAAGATAGTGCTCCAATAGATATTCTTCCACCATCTAAAATTTTCATTGACTGAATGAACCCTTCGCCAACTTTTCCAAGAATATTGTCTTTGTGAATACGACAATTATCAAAGATGAGCTCAGCAGTTTCTGAGGCACGCATCCCCATTTTATTCTCTTTTTTACCTGAAGAGAACCCCGGCGTTCCTTTTTCAATTACAAATGCTGTCATTCCTTTGGAATCTCCTTTCTCGCCAGTTCTAACGATTACCACAGCAACATCTCCACTAATTGCGTGTGTAATAAAATTTTTGGCACCATTGATCACATAATGATCTCCGTCCAGCACAGCAGTTGTGCTCATTCCCCCGGCATCACTACCTGTATTGTGCTCTGTAAGACCCCAGGCCCCAATCCATTCTCCATGTGCCAATTTTGGTAACCACTTTTGTTTTTGTTCTTCATTTCCAAATTCAAGAATATGATTTGTACACAATGAATTATGAGCAGCTAGAGATAGTCCAACAGATGAGTCCACCTTTGAAATTTCTTCTATAACGGTTATGTATTCATGATAATCCATATGACTACCTCCATATTTCTCGGGAACAAGGACACCCATGTATCCCATCGCTCCTAGTTGATGGAAAAGTTCTTCTGGAAAGGTCTGATTTTCATCCCAATCCATCATAAACGGTTTAATATGTTTTTTGGCGAAATCTCTTATAGAGTGCGCTATTGTATTCCTTGTTTCGGAAAGTTCAAAATTCATAGTCGGTTTTTTTATTCCGACAACAAATATAAGGCTATTCTATCAAATTTTTCTATTGGGAAAGAGTCAATTTTTTTCAGTTCTTGCAGATTTTCAAAGAAGAGATTTTCGTCTCGATATTGGCAGATCTTCTTTGTAAGATTGTAATCAAGATAAGGTAGTTGTAACAATTCTTTAAAACTCGCTGTGTTGATATTGATCTTTTTCAATTGAGGCAGTTCCAAGACCTTAAAGTATTTCATTAAGCTCAGGGCCGTTTCCTTTTTGAGATAATACACCTCGAAGAGTTGCTCATTTAGAGAAAAGCCCTGTAAGAGTTTTCTGTAGGCAATAATCCGCTTGGCCATTTTTAAGCCAATTATATTGACGCTCATGAGCTCCTCGGCAGTTGCTGTATTGATATCTCTAATTTTTACAGGAATTGGTTTTTCTTGATTTTTTTTATGAGTGATAGCTTTTTGTTTCGACCATTTCGGAAATTTGAAATATGGCGCTATATGAGATAGCAAACTGTCACTAACCCCTGATGCAGATTGAAATTCTTCCAAGTTATTGGCAAACTTACCACGGTTTCTAAAACTGAAGAATCGATCTATCTCTTCGACACTGAGACCCAATTGATAGGCTTTAAAATCTGAAATAAAATTTGGATTGAAGTGGTATATTTTCCGTTCGGAACTTTGGCTTTTTATGTTTTTTATGGAGTCTATTTTAGCTTGAATCACTTCGAATTCATCACTTTTAAGACTGTCATATTCAGATAAATCAATGAAATAAAGGGTTATTTGAACGAAAAACAGAATAACTATTAATAAGAAAATCCCATTTCTTTGGCTTTTACTATACCAGAAATGGGATTCCCAAAAGTTCATTCAATATTGTTTATTTTGCTTTTATCGTTTTGATGGCTTTCACGTAACGGTTAACTTCCTCTTTAACTTTTGGAAATAATAATACCAGACCAATCATATTTGGAAATACAAGTGCCAGTATCATCGCATCTGAGAATTTGATTACGGCATCAAGAGTTGCAGATGCACCAATAACAACAAATACAAGAAATAATATTTTATATAGTATATCAGCTGTTTTACCTCTTCCGAACAAATATTTCCAAGATTGAAGACCATAGTAAGACCAAGAAATCATGGTAGAAAATGCAAATAGAATGATAGCCACAGTAAGGATATAACTAAACCCTGGTAAGACAGAGTCAAAGGCCATTGATGTAAGATCTACACCTCCAACATATTCACCGGTAGCATTGATCAGAACCGCACTGTTTTGCGAATTTCCATAGTCAAAAGCACCTACATCCATATTAAAAAATATGATTACTAAGGCTGTCATGGTACAAATAACTACTGTATCAATAAATGGTTCAAGCAAGGCAACAACACCCTCACTCGCAGGATATTTTGTTTTTACCGCAGAGTGAGCAATAGCAGCTGAACCAGCTCCTGCTTCATTAGAGAAAGCAGCTCTTTGAAAGCCAACAATAATGACTCCAAGCACACCTCCTAAGCCGGCCATTGGCGTGAAAGCTCCTTCAAAAATTAATTGAAAAGCTGCACCAATATATTGAAAATTTGAAAATATGATGATCAAGGCAGCCAATACATAAATTATCGCCATAAAAGGAACAATCTTTTCTGTAATCTTGGCTATTCTCTTAATTCCTCCAATGATCACTATTCCAACAAGAACGGCCATAATGATACCAATGATAAAGCCCGAAGCTCCACCACCTAATCCAAGCATGCTCACTATTTGCACAGCGGCCTGATTTGATTGAAAAGCATTTCCACCACCAAACGAAGCTCCTACACACAAAATTGCAAATACCACAGCTAAAACCTTCCCAAGGATGGCCATATTCTGGCTTTCTAAACCTCTCTTAAGATAGTACATTGGACCTCCATATACGGTTCCATCTTCACCAACATCACGATACTTAACTCCAAGAGTACATTCAACCATTTTTGTAGACATTCCGATCAAACCACAAACAATCATCCAGAAAGTTGCTCCAGGACCTCCAACTGCAATGGCAACGGCCACACCTGCTATGTTTCCAAGTCCAACTGTTCCTGAAACGGCTGTAGCGAGTGCCTGAAAGTGACTAACTTCTCCATCTTGGCTCTCGTCTTTTATTGTATCGACTAAATCACCATCAATGATATTTAAGTCTGCTTTTTCAACACTGTGATGATCAATTTCATCATATTTACCCCTTACGGTATTAATGGCTAGTTTGAACTTAGATATTGCCGGAAATCCGAAATAAATGGTAAATAAAGTAGCACCAAAAACCAATAACATAAGCACAACTGGAATGTCATTTCCTGCGATTGAAACAGAGGTAAGCACCGTATTTTCCCACCAGGTTGCAATGGGCATGAATTCATCATTGATCACTTCATCAAGCCCTTGTTCTTGAGCAAAACTCATTAATGGACTAAAAATCATCGTAAAAAAAGTAATTTTCTTCAACATAATTGTATCGAATATTTTGGTTGGGTACGCAATATCCAAAAAATAATACCTTAAGGCAAAAAAAAAGTATTAAAATATGAGAATTCCTTACCAACACTATGTATGCGCCTTACACTAATTTATCCTTCACAGTTTTTAATAGGATTTGTTTCACTTTTTTTGACTTACATTTACTAATTCAGAAAAGAACATCAGATATCTGGAACTAAATAATCAAAAATGAAAAATGTACTGGTCCTAGGCGCATCTCTGAACGTTGATCGTTATTCCAATATGGCTATGAAGAAATTAGATGAAAAAGGGTTTTCTGTTTTAAGTCTTGGAAAAAATAAGGGATATGTTGGGTCAATGCAAATAAGAGCTGAAGAGTTTTTGATCAATGATTTGTATGCCATAAGTATGTATTTAAATGCAAGAAACCAGGTTGATTACTATGATTATATCATCGAGTTGAAACCGAGAAAGGTTGTTTTTAATCCAGGATCCGAAAACAAAGCACTTGAAATTCTTTTGGATACCCACAATATTATTCACGAAAGGGCTTGCACTCTTGTATTACTCAGTATTGGTCAGTTTTAATTGTCAATCTCAATTTGCTTACCCGTTTCTGCGAGTTCCGAATTGTTGAATACTTGATTCGCTTCTTCTAAAAAAAGATTAAGATTTTTATATCGACTGGAATAATGACCAAGAAGTAATTTATTCACTTTGGCTTTTAATGCGATTTTACCCGCTTCAAGGGCTGTACTGTGTTTTGTCTTTTTTGCCAATTCACTGTGTTCCTCCAAAAAGGTAGATTCATGATACAATAAATCAACATTCTCAATTAATGTTAATATGCTTTCACTATAGGCTGTATCACTACAATAAGCATAGGAAATTGGCTTCGGGGGGTCAAGTGTTAGTTCTTTATTTTGAATAATGGAACCATCCTCACTTTTAAAATCTTTACCGCTTTTTAAATTTTGATAATCGCAAATTTCTATTTCCGGGAGTTTACTTATGACTGACATGTTTAACTTTCTTTCCTGCTTTTTTTCTTTAAACAAGAATCCATTGGTATAGATCCTGTGTTTGAGCGGAATTGTATGAACCTCTACCTTATCATTATCAAGGATAAGTTCACTTTCAGCGCTATTAAGTTCATGAAAATGTAGGGGAAAGTCTAGCCATGATTTTGATAATTTTAGCTGAAGAAGGATAATTTCTTTAAGGCCTGTTGGTCCATAAACATGCAGCTCCTTATCCCTGTTAAGCAAGTTAAAAGTGGAGATGAGTCCTATAAGCCCAAAAAAATGATCACCATGCAAATGAGAAATAAACACGTGTTTGATCCTCGAAAATTTAATCTTATATTTTCGCAACTGTCTTTGGGTACCTTCTCCGCAATCGATGAGGAAACAATCCTTGTTCAATTCTAAAAACTGCGATGATGTATGCGCAAGAGTCCTGGGCGTAGCAGAATGACAACCTAATATGGTGAGTTTTAAACTCATTTGATCACAATCCGCTTCGAAACAACTTTGGTTTTGGTCTTTATTGAATAAATATAAATACCAGATTCAAGTTCATCTCTAAAGAATGTGATGGAGTTGTGCCCTTTTTCTGCCTTACGCTTTTCAGCATACACAGTATTTCCCAACAAATCTTTGACAAGAAAATCAATCTCAAAATCTTCGTCTGCGTCAAATCTGATCCTCGTGGCAACGCTAAACGGATTTGGTGAGGCCACAACTTCGTGGATACCAATCAGCGCGTTTTCCAGGATCTCAAGATCTTTCGCATCATCATCTTGTGCAAGAAGAGCTGTAGAAAAGGTTAATAAAAAAATAATAGAGAGTAGTTTTTTTACCATAGATTGTATTTACATTCCTAAATCACGTTCAATATCTTCAATTTCAATTATGTCTTCTGCTTCTTTAAAAGTCGGGACAACAACAATCTCATCTGGTATTTTATCAAACTCTAATCCCTCACAAACAATGACAAAAGACTTGTTATTATTTTTATGCTCTATACTTACTGGCGAAAATAACAAGATTTTATTTAAATCAATGTTAATTATCTTAGAAAAATCTAAGATGATATTTACGTTCTTAAAGTTAGTATTATTTTTTAAAAAAGCATTAAAAAAAACTTGAAAACCATCTTCAGTGCTAAGCACTTCATTTTCTGAAGGTAATATCTGATAGTAGGCATCTGTTTTATTGATTTCCATATTTGTTAACTTGCTAGTCCCTTTTAATTTGTTGTGCGAGCAAATAAATTACGGCCATTCTTACGGCAACCCCGTTTTCTACCTGGTTGAGAATGATCGATTGCTTCGAATCTGCAACATCACTGGTCAATTCTACACCCCTGTTGATCGGCCCGGGATGCATAATGACTATATCTTTATCAATACTATCCAGCAATTCTTTGTTGATTCCAAAGAGTTGCGTATATTCTCTGATCGATGGGAAATATTTGACATCCATTCTTTCATGTTGAACCCTGAGAACATTTGCTACATCACACCATTCAAGTGCCTTTCTTAAATTTTTCTCATAACTCACTCCAAGTTTTGTTATGTATTTTGGTATCAAGGTTGTGGGTCCGCATAGCTTTACCTCAGCTCCCTGCAGGCGCAAGGCATAAATATTGGATAGGGCTACCCTTGAATGTAAGATGTCTCCTACGATCACTACTTTTTTACCCTTTACATCTCCAAGTTTTTCTCGGATGGAGTAGGAGTCAAGTAAGGCCTGTGTTGGATGCTCATGAGCTCCATCTCCTGCATTCACAATCTTGGCATCTATATGTTTTGCTAAAAAATCACCCGCGCCTTCGTTGGGATGCCTCATCACTATGATGTCAACCTTCATCGACAAAATATTATTTGCCGTATCGATGAGTGATTCTCCTTTTTTTACTGATGATTGCGCAGCTGAAAAATTTATAATATCGGCTGATAAACGCTTTTCAGCAAGTTCAAATGATAGCTTAGTTCTTGTACTGTTTTCAAAAAATAAATTGGCAATTGTAATATCTCGAAGTGAAGGGACTTTTTTGATTGGTCGGTTAATGACTTCTTTAAAATGATCGGCTGTGTTGAAAATCAAACTGATGTCATCAGGATTCAGATGTTTTATCCCAAGCAAGTGAGATACACTTAATTTAGTCATTTCTTTTTTTCCAATTGAATTTAATAATTCATTTTTATCTCTTAAAGTACCCGCCTTAATTTAAGAAAGGTCAGGATTTACAATACAAACTTTATCTTTCGGATCGTTTTCTTTCCATTCAACTTTTACTTGTTCATTTTTAATGACGTCTACCTGGCGTCCCTTATAATCTGGCTGTATGGGTAAATGTCTGCTAAACCTTCTGTCAATCAGTACTAATAATTCGATATTTTTTGGTCTACCGAATGCCTGAATTGCTGTTAGTGCCGCTCTTATACTCCTTCCAGAAAATAAAACATCATCAATAAAGACAACCTCTTTATTATCTACAATAAAACCTATATCCGTAGTGCTGGCACTAAGCGGATCTTCGCGTCTTCTAAAATCATCTCTGTAAAATGTGATATCGAGTTTGCCTAATTTGATGTCTTTGACATGATAGTCTTCAGATAATATTTTCACCAAACGATTTGCAAGATGAATACCTCTCGGTTGAATTCCGATCAATATTGTATTACTAAAGTCATGATGGTTTTCTATAAGTTGGCAAGCCAAACGATTCAGAATGATAAGGATTTCTTTTTCGTTAAGTAAGGTCTTTTTGGCCATAATAGCATTAAAGGCATTAAATATTAAACAAAGTTACTGTTTTTTTTGTGATGAAAAATAAAATTTGAGATGTTAATTAAATTGTTAAGAAAAATTGAAGAGATAATGTTCGAGGCCTCTAATTGATGTTAATTTAGTATGAATAAAAAAGGACTTATATGCAGCATTTTTCAAATAATAATGATAATCAACCTTTATCAAAATTTGAATTGATGTTAAAAACCAATAGTGTCTATTTTTTTGATTCCAATGAGTTTGAACAGATCATTTTATATTATGTTGATACCGGAAAATTCTCTTTGGCAAAAAAAGCACTTAATTTAGGTCTTTCTCAGCATCCTTCCTCCGTCGTTTTAAAATTGATTCATGTTGAGCTTTTGATCCTGGATGAAAAACTGGACAAGGCAGAACAAATTCTTGATCATTTAAAAGAGATCGAACCGTCGAATGAAGATGTTTACATTCAAAAGGCGGCTATTTTTTCAAAAAAAGGAAAGCATCAGCTAGCGGTGGATAACCTCAAAATCGCTTTGTTATATGCTGATGAAGATGCGGAGATTCTTTCGATGATTGGTATGGAATATCTGTTTTTGGAAGATTTTGATACCGCTCGATTTAATTTTGCAAAAAGCCTAGATGTTGAGTATGAAAACTATTCCTCATTATACAATGTGATTTACTGTTTTGATATGATGAAGAAGCATGATGAGGCTATAGACTATCTGAAAAATTATATTGAAAAGGATCCTTACAGTGAGATAGCCTGGCATCAATTGGGAAGACAGCATTACATCGTTTATGATTATCAGAAAGCATTACAGGCCTTTGAGTATTCTATTTTGATCGATGACCAATTTATAGGCGCTCATCTCGAAAAAGCAAAAACATTAGAAGAATTAGGGCATTATAAGGAGGCGATTGTTTTTTATCATAAAACAATGGAACTGGATACACCTACATCATTCGCTTATCTGCGAATAGGCAAATGTTATGAAAAACTGAATTCTATAAAAGATGCCATAGATTTTTATAATAAAACAGTTAGTGAAGATCCATTATTGGATAAGGGTTGGCTCGCCCTTGCTGATATTTATATCGGTCGAAAGAATTTTCATAAAGCGCTGTTTTATGTCAATAAGGCGCTAAGTATTGATGAAGAAAACAACCTCTACTGGCACAAATTTGCCGAGATCAATCTGAAATTAAATCTTTTTGAAGAAGCCGCACGGGCTTATTACAAATGTATAGGCTTAGAGGATGATAGGTTGGAAGTTTACCTTGCATTGGCGGATGTACTTCATTTTCTGGGTGATTTTCATGAAGCAATTATTGTCTTACTTGATGCAAGAGAGACCTATAAGGACCAGGCTGAGATCACATATCGACTGGCCGGTTTACATTTTCTGGTTCAAAAAGAAAAGGAAGGACTCTACTTTTTTGAATTGGCATTAAAATCAGATATTGATTACCTTGATTTGGCTGAAGAATTATTTCCAACGGTGATTGAACTTGACAGTGTTCAATTGCTCATCGGTAAATTCAAAGGGATGGATCAATCCTAAGTCATCTTTTCATTTTGTTTCCCTGCTACATTTCGGTCTACACTAATCAATTTTAGTTATATTTGGCTCTTAATTTTTTAGCTAGATATTTTGGGAATACGGACAGTCAAAGATTATTTTATCATTTCCTTAAAAGGGATCGCCATGGGCGCAGCAGATGTTGTTCCCGGGGTATCCGGAGGAACAATTGCTTTTATTTCTGGTATTTATGAAGAATTGATTGATTCTATTAGCAAGGTGAATCTCAATACCTTAAAACTTTGGAAAAAAGAAGGGTTTTCTTCTATGTGGAAGGAGCTAAATGGTAATTTTTTGATATCATTGGCTATAGGTATTGGTTTAAGTATTATTACGCTGGCAAAGTTGATCAGGCATCTTCTTGATACACAGCCGATTATGATATGGTCCTTTTTTTTCGGATTGGTGCTGGCCAGTATTATTTATGTCGCAAGACAGATCACAAGATGGAATCTCGGGGCTATGATCTTGCTTTTTGCAGGTGCACTAACCGCTTATTTTATAACAACCTTAACACCTCAGACAACTGATGCGTCTTATCCTTATGTCTTTTTATCCGGAGCCTTGGCCATTTGTGCGATGATTCTTCCGGGTATTTCGGGTAGTTTTATTTTGCTCTTGCTTGGTATGTATAAACCGGTTCTTGATGCAATCAATGATAAAAATATAGGTTTATTGGCAACTTTGATGTTGGGAGCAGTGGTAGGTTTGTTGTCATTTTCTCGTTTATTGAAATGGTTATTTGACCATTATGCTAATTTAACCCTAGCGGTTTTGACAGGTTTTATAATAGGTTCATTGAATAAAATATGGCCCTGGAAGGAAGTTCTCGAAGCAGAAATGATCAATGGAAAATTGAAGATTTTAAAAGAAAAGAGTGTTTTACCGGCGTCCTATGATGGAGAGCCTCAATTGCTCTGGGCGCTGTTACTAGCTGCTTCTGGTTTTTTATTTATTTTGTTATTGGAACGATTAGCTTTGAAAAAGAACAATTAGATGGCTGAAAACACCAGGACTTTTTGGGATAAAATACTGCTCTTTGTCAAGGGAGTTGCCATGGGTGCTGCGAATAAAGTACCGGGAGTTTCTGGCGGCTTGGTGGCTTTTGTTACCGGATTTTATGAAGAGTTGATCTATTCGCTTCAGAAAATTAACAGAAAGGCATTTAAGTTACTTCTTGATGGACGATTTAAAACTTTTTATCAATATATAAACGGTAGGTTTTTGCTGTTGGTTTTTGCCGGAAGTACTTTTAGTTATTTTTCCGTTTCAAGAGTTTTGGATTTTTTGATTCAAAATTTTGAACTCTATGTCTGGGCTACATTTTTTGGAATGATTTTGGGGTCAATTTATTATGTGGCGAAAGATTTTAATGATTTTTCCAAAGCAAATATTATTACCATGGGACTAGGTGTTGCGATTGGTGTAGCTATCAGTTTTATGAGTCCTGCCAAAGAGAATGACAATTTATGGTTTGTCTTTTTTTGTGGAATAGTAGGAGTCTCAGGAATGACTTTACCTGGTTTGTCCGGGTCTTTTATTCTTATATTAATGGGTAATTATGTTTTACTGCTTGTAGATTCAGTGAATGAGCTTTACAAAACGATCCAAGATATTTTCACTTTTAATTTCGACTTTGTTCAAGATGAGATTCGCATTCGATACTTAAAGATCATTGCCAGTTTTGGATTGGGTTCTGTTTTTGGATTGGTCATTACGTCACACATTTTAGGTTATCTTCTAAAACGATATCATCAGATTATAACAGCTTTGATCATTGGTTTTATAGGAGGCTCCCTAGGAAATGTTTGGCCTTGGAAAAAGGAAATCTATAAAATGGACGGAGATTATTATCTGTTTGATAGTCTTGGAAATAAGATCGTAGAAAATTATGTCAGGTACTTACCTGATTTTTCTGACAACACCACTTGGTTTGCCATATTTTATATTCTTCTTGGTCTTGGAATACTTCTTGTTATCGACAGGTTCGGACCTAAAAAACTAGTGAGATCTTAAAAATAACGGGCTTTTCTCGACCTAAAATTAACTTGCATAAATAGCATTCATAAGTAAAACCATGGCGATGATAACCACTGGTCCAATGATACCTGCCACAAATCCACCAGCTCGAAAATCCTTCTGTTCGAGTTTACCCGTGCTAAATGCAATGGCATTTGGAGGAGTTGAGATCGGTAAAAACAAAGCTGCAGAAGCACTCAGTCCAATCACCAATGGCAGTATTACCTGATTTGATGAAACCAGAATAATTGCGATTGGAATCAAAATGGTGGTTGTTGCTGTGTTACTCATAAAATTAGAGAGAATTACCGTCATCAACGAGAATACAATCATCAAGGCATATAAGTTCAAATCATAGTTGCTCAACATGTTGACATAATACTCTGCCAATCCTGTTTCCTGAATGGCCAACCCTAAAGACAAACCTCCCGCTACCAACATTAGGGTATCCCAAGGTAATTTCCGAACATCGTTCCCTGATACAATTCCCAACAAGGTAAGTAGCATGATCGGCAACAAGGATACTGCTGATGCAGGAATACCATGTAAGTTACCGGTTAACCACAATGTCAATGTCAGTAGAAGTACTCCAGAAACTATTTTCCGTTTGATATTAAATATTCTGGAATTGCTTGGGCTATCATTTTCGAGATCGTCTAAAAAACCCAGATCAATTGTTGACACCTTTGGTACAAATTTATTGATCAAGAAAACCCAAAAAAGTAAAACCAGGATTACTGCTACCGGAAAACCGATGATCATCCATTCTAAAAATCCAAATTGAACCCCATGGTTACTCATTGCGTCAACTGCAATGGCGTTCGGGGGAGAACCTATAATGGTTCCCATTCCGCCAAGTGAGGCTGCTGCCGGAATTCCTATGAGCAGGGCTTTTGCAAAAGGTGCATTTTTATCAAGTGTATTTATAAATGGGATCACGGCAGCAATCATCATTGCAGTAGTTGCCGTATTTGACATGATCATAGAAAATATAGCTGTTACCAACATGATGCCCAACAATACATTTCTTGGTTTTGATCCAAATTTTGAAATCGTCATTTTAAACAAGGTCTTATCCAATCCAACCTTTTGCATCGCCTCAGCGATCACAAATCCACCCAGCATGAGCCAGATGACACTGTTTGACCAGGTCTGTACATATTTGGCGACATATTTTGAAGCATTTTCAGGATCGATCTCAGCATAATAGCCCCCCAGGGCAAAAACAAGAAAGCCGAAAATCAATAAACCAACCGCAAAGGGCGGAACTGCTTCAGTTACCCATAATCCAATCGATAAAAAGAGCAGGAACAATACATAAACCTGTGCCTGATCCAAATCCGGAGAATTGATCCAGTAGGTCAATACGAAAGCAAAAATGATGCTAAGCAGGAAATAAATAATTTTTTGTTGAATGTCAACAACGTGTTGAAATTTCTTTAAATACCGCATGGAGGCGGTCCTTGAATCAGCCATAAACTCAATACTTAGTTAGTAGTGTACAAAGTTACATCATATAAATCTTTATACGTGTTTTACCTAAATTTTTTACGAAAACGTTGTATTCCGAAATAAAAAAAACCTAAGCTGAACTTAGGTTTTTTTTATATTCAATTTCTTGAAAAATTATTCCAGTCCGCCAAGGTACCGCTCTGAATCAAGTGCAGCCATGCAGCCTGTTCCAGCTGCAGTGATTGCCTGTCTATATTCTTTATCCTGAACATCTCCGGCAGCAAATACGCCTGGAAGATTTGTTTTGGTAGTTTTCCCTTTTGTGATGAGATAGCCTACTTCATCCATATCAAGTATTCCTTTAAATATTTCCGTATTGGGTTTATGACCGATAGCAACAAACACGCCCGTGACGTCTAATTGTGTTTTTTCATCACTTATGTTATTAAAGACTTTTACACCTTCAACTACCTGTTCACCCAATACTTCATCGAGCTCGGTATTGTACATCACTTCAATATTTTCAGTTTTGTTTACCCGATGCTGCATAGCCTTGGAAGCTCTCATATAATCCTTTCTCACCAACACCGTTACTTTGCGACAAATATTCGCTAGGTAAGTAGCTTCTTCTGCAGCTGTGTCACCAGCCCCAATAACAACGACATCTTGTCCTTTATAAAAGAATCCATCACAAGTCGCACAAGCCGAAACGCCTCCACCAATCAATCTTTGTTCACTTTCAATCCCAAGGTATTTTGCTGTTGCTCCAGTAGAAATAATCACTGTTTCTGCTTCAACCACTTTAGACTCATCAATGGTTACTTTATGTATCCCACCAACTTTTTCGCTAAAATCTACTTTTGTGGCCATTCCAAACCTCACATCTGTACCAAATCGTTCTGCTTGATTTTTAAAATCTTCCATCATGGCTGTTCCATCTGTGCCCTTAGGGTATCCGGGATAATTATCCACCTCGGTAGTTGTCGTTAATTGACCACCCATCTGCATACCTGTATAAACTACGGGTTTTAAATCAGCTCTAGCGGCATAAATGGCAGCTGCATAACCGGCAGGTCCGGATCCTATGACCAAACATTTTATTCTTTCAATATCACCATCCATTGTAATAA
>JAAESS010000024.1 GCA_024229195.1 Flavobacteriales bacterium
TCAATCATTTGTTTTAATTTAGAAAAGGCTTTTTGGTGCCAAGGAAGAATCATAAATCTAACAGTATGTTTTTTATTTGTTGTGATGTGTTCTCAATTGATTTTGTTGCATCGATTAATTTTATACGCTCGGGAAATATTTGAGATCTTTGAATATATGAATCTCTTACTCGGGCAAAGAAATCCATTGTTTCTTGTTCAATTCTATCCTTCATTCCTCTTGACTTAATGCGTCTCATTCCTAGCTCAATATCAACATCAAGAAGAAATGTTAAATCTGGAACAAATCCTTGCAATACCCATTTTTCTAACTCAGCAATACGCTTCACATCAAGCCCCCTTCCACCTCCCTGATAGGCATATGAAGCATCAGTAAATCTATCACTAAGAACCCAATGTCCGCTCTCAAGGGCAGGAATTACCTTTGTTTGTATGTGCTCATTTCTATCTGCAAACATTAACAGTAATTCTGTATCGGAATGCATAGAGCCAATATCATTTCCCAACAACAATTCTCTAATTTTTTCTCCAAGGTCGGTGCCTCCTGGCTCTCTTGTTAATATTAGTTTTATGCCTTTACTTTTCAATAAATTATAAATAAAATCGATCTGAGTGCTCTTTCCAGCA
>JAAESS010000025.1 GCA_024229195.1 Flavobacteriales bacterium
TAGAATTCTTCAATTCTATCCAGATCTTCCCCAATAGGGTAGGCATTCTCAACACCGATCATGACTACTTTTTTACCTTTTGCATGAATACGTTTAACATCTTTGGCAGTGAGTGCAAGTTCAATTTGATCAGGTGCATAGTCTTCAACGAGTCGATGTATGGCGTCAAATTTTTCAATTGCATTTTGATATGCTTTTTTATAGCCTTGTTTATTGAGTTCTCCTTGTGCTGTAAAGACAATTAACCATGAAACATCAAGCCCTCCCTCGATCATTTTAGGAATGTTGACCTGGGTATCAAGGTCGCTGGTATAATTATTCTCTTTGGTAAAGTTATTCACATCAATATCATTGTGCGTGTCTATTGTGATCACTGATTTGTGGATTTTATCGGCCCTGTTTCTCATACTGATTTCACTTTCGGGAGGCCTTGTTTGCCCAATCAAAATTGCAGTAAAAAAGAAAAGTGTTAGAGCAGTAATAAAAATTTTCATAATGACTAGGTTTGACTTTGAATGGTTTATGTTAGACTTTAAAAATACAATAATAATTTACTTAAAAATCGTATTTATTTAAGTATCAGAAATCAAGTGTACTGGTTTGAATTCGAGAAAATAGAAATGCAAATACAGAATTTATAAAATTTTATCTTTCATTTCAATTATTGATAATTTTATAGTATATATTTTTCAAATTCAATAATTCTATCGGGAGAGAGACAGGCCTTGGTGATTTTTACTTTTTATGCGAAATGATAAAAACAATTTGAACGTTGTAAAAAAATGAAAATAACTAGTGCCCAGATTCATCTAAAAAAATAAATTTGCAATTGATTTTAGCAGAATATTCAATTTATAGATGAAACATATTATGAGTAAAACGTTATTTGATAAAGTTTGGGATTCCCACGTGGTTAGAAATATAGAAGACGGACCTGATGTATTTTTTATTGACCGTCATTTTATTCACGAAGTGACAAGCCCTGTGGCCTTTCTCGGACTCGAAACTAGAGGGGTAGATGTAATGTATCCTGAACGGACCTTTGCTACGGCCGATCACAATACACCAACTATTGATCAGCACCTGCCTGTAAAAGATCCGCTTTCGGCGAATCAACTGGCAACTCTTGAAAGAAACGCAAAAAAATATAATATCCTGCATTGGGGATTGGGCGATCAGAACAATGGGATTGTACACGTTGTAGGCCCTGAACACGGAATTACTTTACCTGGCTCAACGATCGTATGTGGAGATTCACATACTTCAACGCATGGAGCATTTGGCGCCATAGCTTTTGGAATTGGGACATCAGAAGTGGAGATGGTATTATCTACTCAATGTATCATGCAGCCCAAACCAAAAAAAATGCGCATCAATATCAACGGAAATCTTGGAAAAGGTGTTGGTCCTAAAGATGTCGCTCTTTTTATTATTTCGAAGTTGACAACTTCAGGTGCGACCGGATATTTTGTTGAGTACTCTGGAGATGTTTTCGAACAAATGAGCATGGAAGGAAGAATGACTGTTTGTAATCTGAGTATTGAGATGGGGGCCAGAGGAGGAATGATTGCTCCGGATGAAACAACCTACGAGTATATCAAGGGAAGACAATTTAGCCCAAAAGGAGAAGATTGGGATAGTGCCATGGCTTACTGGAAAACGTTGAAAACAGAGGATGATGCGATTTTTGACAAAGAGTTTTCTTATGATGCTTCAGAGATCGAACCTATGATTACGTTTGGGACAAACCCTGGAATGGGTATTGGTATTTCCAAAGATATCCCTTTGGCGGAAAACGTTGAGGGAGGCAAAGCAACTTATGATAAATCATTAAATTATATGGGCTTTAACGAAGGTGAGGCCATGAAGAATAAGAAAATTGATTATGTGTTTTTAGGTAGTTGTACCAACGGACGAATTGAAGATTTTAGAGCATTTGCTTCTATTGTAAAAGGAAGAAAAAAGGCAGACCACGTAACTGCCTGGTTGGTTCCGGGTTCGCATATTGTAGAAGCCCAGATCAAAAAGGAAGGAATATTAGAAATTTTAGAAGAAGCAGGTTTTGCATTGCGTCAGCCAGGTTGTTCGGCATGTTTAGCGATGAATGATGATAAAGTTCCTGCAGGGAAATATGCAGTGAGCACTTCAAACAGAAATTTTGAAGGTAGACAAGGACCAGGATCGAGAACCTTATTGGCTAGTCCTTTGGTTGCGGCAGCGGCGGCAGTGACAGGAACGGTAACAGATCCAAGAGAATTATTATAGAAGATTATTTCAAAAGAAACAGAAAAATGGCATACGATAAATTTACAGTATTACAAAGCAGCGCTTATCCTTTACCTATAGAGAATGTAGATACGGATCAGATTATTCCTGCAAGATTTCTTAAGGCGACTGAAAGAAAAGGTTTTGGTGATAATTTGTTTAGAGACTGGAGATACAATTCTGATGGAACTCCCAAAAAAGAGTTTGTTCTAAATAAAAGTATTTACACTGGTCAAATCTTAGTTGGAGGAAGAAATTTTGGTTCAGGATCATCAAGAGAACATGCAGCCTGGGCTGTTTATGACTTTGGGTTCAGATGTGTGATTTCAAGTTTTTTTGCTGATATATTTAAGAACAACTGTCTGAATGTTGGGGTTTTACCTGTTCAGGTGAGTGAAAGTTTTCTTGCAGAAATATTTGCAGCCATAGAAAATGATCCTAAGGCAGAAATTATGGTGGATCTGGAAAAACAGGACGTAATCCTCGTCAATTCAGGCTTAAAAGAATCTTTTCACATCAATGGATATAAGAAGGAGAATATGCTCAATGGCTTTGATGATATAGATTATCTTCAAAATATCAAAGAAGAGATTGTTGATTTTGCAGGAAATAGACCATTTTAAATTAGGGTATAATGTCAAAAAGACGGAATATCGAAATCATGGATACAACCCTCAGAGATGGGGAACAAACGAATAATGTATCATTTTCGGCTTCAGAAAAGCTGACTATCGCTAAATTACTTTTGGAGGAATTGCATGTTGATCGCATAGAAATTGCATCAACAAGAGTATCTGAAGGAGAGTTTAATGCGGTTAAAGGTATTACAGAATGGGCTTCAGAAGCTGGTTTTATTGATAAGATAGAGGTGCTTTCCTTTGTCGATAAGGGATTGTCTATTGACTGGATGATCAAAACCGGAGCCAAGGTGCAGAATTTATTGACCAAAGGTTCATTGAACCATCTTACGCATCAGTTAAAGAAAACTCCTGAACAACATTTTAAGGCAATCGCAGAAAGTATAAGAATTGCCCTGGAAAACGGTATTGATACCAACGTATACCTGGAAGACTGGAGTAATGGAATGAGAAATTCACCTGATTATGTTTTTCGGTTTCTTGACTTTTTAGCTAAGCAGCCTATTAAAAGGTTACTTTTACCGGATACCTTAGGTGTGCTTACACCGTCTGAATCTTATGAATTTATTAAAAAAGTAAAAGATCGTTATCCAGATATGCATGTTGATTTTCATGCTCATAATGATTATGATCTTGGGGTTGCGAATGTACTTGAGGCGATCAGAGCCGGAGCCGATGGATTGCATCTAACGATAAATGGTATGGGAGAGCGCGCGGGGAATGCACCACTTGCCAGTGCAGTGGCTGTAGTCAATGACTTTGTTCCTGAAGTTCGGATTGGAGTTAAAGAAAAATCCCTATATAAAGTAAGTAAACTCGTAGAAACATTTTCTGGTTTTAGAATTCCTGAAAACAAACCAGTTCTAGGAGATAATGTTTTTACTCAAACTGCTGGTATTCATGCTGATGGTGATAGTAAAAATAACCTTTACTTTAATGATTTGATGCCAGAGCGATTCGGTAGAAAGAGACAATATGCGCTCGGAAAAACATCCGGAAAGGCCAATATTCAGAAAAATTTACAGGAATTGGGTCTGTATTTAAGTGATGAGGATATATCGAAGGTAACCAAGAGAATTATTGAATTGGGTGACAAAAAAGAAGTGGTCACAAAAGAAGACCTACCTTATATCATATCTGATGTTTTGGATAGTAATACGCTTGAAGAAAAGGTAGTGGTTGAATCTTATGTACTGACACATTCAAAGGGGCTAAGACCCTCAACTACTGTTTCAGTTAAAATTGATGGAGTTTCTATTCAAGAGAATGCGCAGGGAGATGGTCAGTTTGACGCCTTTATGAATACTTTAAAAAAGATTTATAAAGACAAAGGAAAGGAACTTCCTATTCTTACGGATTATGCGGTTAGAATACCTCCAGGATCAAATTCAGATGCACTCTGTGAAACAGTGATTACCTGGAAATTAGAAGATAAAAGTTTTAAAACACGTGGACTGGATTCTGATCAAACAGTATCGGCCATTGTGGCAACTCAAAAAATGTTGAATATTATTTAGATCAAAAAAAATCTTATGAAATTAAAAATTGCCCTTTTGGCCGGTGACGGTATAGGCCCTGAAGTGATAGAACAAGCTGTAAAGGTGGCTGACGCTGTATCGAAAAAATTTAATCATGAAATCAGCTGGCATCCGGCACTTACCGGAGCTGCGGCAATTGATGCAGTTGGTGATCCGTATCCTGAAGAGACACATGATATTTGTGCTTCTTCTGATGCTGTACTTTTTGGAGCAATTGGTCATCCAAGATTCGACAATGACCCTTCTGCGAAAGTGAGACCTGAGCAAGGTTTACTTAAGATGAGAAAAAAGCTGGGCTTGTTTGCAAACGTTCGTCCTACATTTACATTTCCTTCTTTGATTGACAAATCTCCTTTGAAAAAAGAACGTATTGAAGGTACTGATCTTGTATTTTTAAGAGAATTAACAGGAGGGATCTATTTTGGAAAGAAAGGAAGAGAACAAAACGGAGATGTAGCCTATGATCATTGTGTTTATTCGAGAGATGAAGTAAAACGTTTGGCAAAAAAAGGTTTTGAAATGGCCATGAGTCGCGGAAAAAAACTTTGCTGTGTGGATAAAGCGAATGTGCTTGAAACTTCTAGACTATGGAGAGAAACTGTTCAATCTATGGAAAAAGATTATCCTGAAGTAGAGGTATCCTACGAGTTTGTTGATGCTGTTGCGATGCGATTGGTTCAATGGCCAAATTCATATGACGTTTTGATCACTGAGAATTTATTTGGTGATATTTTAACAGATGAAGCCTCTGTTATTTCTGGATCTATGGGCTTAATGCCGTCTGCTTCGGTAGGCTCTGAAGTATCACTTTTTGAACCGATTCATGGTTCTTATCCTCAGGCAGCAGGGAAAAACATTGCAAATCCGTTAGCTACAGTCCTTTCTGCAGCGATGATGTTTGAAACAGGTTTTGGATTGCACGAAGAGGGAGCTGCGATAAGAGCAGTTGTCAACAAATCTTTAGCAGAAGGAATTGTAACAGAAGACCTTTCTGACGGTGAGAAGTCATATGGAACAACCGAGGTTGGTGACTGGTTGGCAGAAAACCTTTAAGTCAGGTTTCACTCACATCTATATTTAAAGAAAATCTAGAAAAACCGCTTTTTTAAAGTGGTTTTTCTGTTTTTATGAAGGGCTTGTAAAAATTTAATTATCAACCTTCTAGGGCTCTATGGTGAAAACTTCTGAAAATTATTCAAAAGAATTGCTCAAGAACCTACTTATTTGAGTATTTTTGCAAGGTTTAGATATAGTTATATGGTGCTCACAAAACTTGACAAGGAAGAAAAGATAATTGGTAAAAAGTTATATGATTACCAGCATGGGGCGATTGACAAGATTTTTGAACGTATAAATAACAACCCCAACCAGTACAACTTGTTGTATCAGTTGCCTACAGGAGGAGGGAAAACAGTTATTTTTTCTGAAATTGCCCGTCGCTATATCCAAAAAAATCACCACAAGGTACTGATCTTAACACACCGAATTGAATTGAGTAAGCAAACTTCAAATATGCTTACGGAATTTGGAGTAAATAATAAAGTTATTGATAGCACCGTCAAGGAAGTAACCAACGAGGAGAAATATTCTTGTTTCGTAGCGATGGTTGAAACCCTGAATAACAGAATTAAGGAAGAAAAAGCTGATTTAGAAGATATTGGTCTTGTTATTGTCGATGAGGCGCACTATAACTCCTTCAGAAAATTATTTAAGCATTTTGAAAAATGTTTTATTCTGGGGGTAACAGCAACTCCGCTGAGCTCGAATATAAACTTACCGATGCATGAGATCTATAAGGATCTGATTGTTGGAGAGAAGATCACTTCTCTGATCGAAAAGGGTTTTTTGGCTCAGGCGACTACTTTTAGCTATAACGTGAACTTAAGTACTTTAAAAATTGGAGCAAACGGAGATTATACTGTAAAGTCATCAGAAGAATTGTATACTAAAAATGAGATGCAATCAAAACTGATCACTGCCTATGAAGCGACGAGTAAAGGTAAAAAAACCTTGATTTTCAATAATGGTATTCACACCTCAAGACACGTTTATGAAATTTTTAAGCGTGCCGGTTATAAGGTGAACTACATTGATAACACCAACTCAAAAGAAGAGCGAAGACAGGTCTTAAGCTGGTTTAAAAATACACCGGATGCAATTTTAACCTCAGTAGGTATACTTACCACGGGGTTTGATGAGCCAACCATAGATTCTATTATCATCAATAGAGCAACAAAATCAATGGCCTTATATTTTCAGATGATTGGCCGCGGATCGAGAGTGATTGATGATAAGAAAGAATTTTCTGTTGTAGACCTCGGAAATAATGTTTCCAGATTTGGTTTATGGACAGATGATGTTGATTGGCAATTAATTTTTAAGAATCCTTCTTATTTTTTAGAGAACCTGATTAGTGATGACGAGATAGAAAGGAATTTTAAATATGAGATGCCTGAAAGTGTCAAATTAATGTTTTCGAAATCAGATGACTTTATATTTAGCGTTCAAAAAGAATATAAAGAAGCTATGAATAATGGTGAGAAATCTAAAGTAGTGTTAGAAAAATCGATTGCTCAGCATGCCAAGATATGTGCCGAGAACAGTGAAGATGTTTTTGATGCGCATATTCTATCAAGAGAGCTTCATGATGAAATAGAATACAGGATCAAACAGTATTCTTTTTGTATACTAAAAAGCTCTAAAAATTATTTAAAATGGCTTGAAGAAGACTACAAAAGACAGCTTAGGGTAAAAATCAGCAAGCTTTTCAGATAAAAATACCGTTTATATTCAACATTTTCCTGGAATGTGACTTTAGTCAACATTATAAATTTAAGAAATCCTTACATTTATTCTCAGACTAATATGAGCCGTCAAGTGATAAATGTTAAACTTAATTAAAATTTAATCTAGGAACCGGTTAAATCTGCTAATCTTAGATTTTTTTTTTACATTTATAGAAATTCTATATACAAACATACAAATGAGCAATTTCCCCCCAAATAAGCTCAAGGCTATTGATGCTGCTATTGATGAATTTCAGTTACATGGCTTTAAGCAAACCAGCATGAGTTCGATAGCAAAAGCTACCGGAATTACAAAAAAGGAACTTCGAACTTACTTTTTTAACAAAGACGATGTGTTTAAGCATGTTTTTTTGGAATTATACGGAAGAATAGCCCCGCAGCTCCAAGATATCATGGATGGAGACATGACAGTCAGAGAAAAGATAAGATTTTTTATACATAATTATGTCACTTTTATCAATGACTATCATTTTCTTCCATTGGGATTGGTCAGAAAACATAATTCTAAGACAGACTTTGCCAAGGAATTTATCGTGAATCTGAGAATGCCCGATCCTACTCATTTTTATGAGCAAATAGAAAGTGAAATTGAACAGGGGCGAATCAGGAAAATTAATCCTAAGCAGTTGATGATCAATATATTTGCTTTAAGCGTGTTTCCTCATGTAGCTTCACCATTATTGAAAGATTTTATCAGTGCAGGAAATGATGAATTTGAAATGATTAAAGAGGAAGGTAAAACACTAGTGGCTGACTTTATACTTAAGTCTATTGAGATTCATTAGAATTCATACCTTATTCCGAACTTTTAAATTCACTCACTAATTCAAATACCTCAAGGTCAAAATAGGGAACTGCAGCAATTACATAATCAAATATATCTGCCATGATATATTCATAATTCTGCCATCTTTTGTCTTTGCTAAAGGCATATATCTCAATAGGAATACCTTGAGAGGTTGGCGCTAGTTGTCTGGTCATGATCATCATATCTTTATTAATAGCTGAATGATTCTCGATATAACTTTCTACGAATTTACGATAGACCCCAATATTTGTTAGATTTCGTCCATTGATCAACAAATCTTTGTTGATCTTGTTTTTGGTGTTATAGTCCTTGATATCCTTTGATCTATTCTCTAAATAATCGGAGATCAATTCAATTTTTTTCAATTCTTCGATTTTTTCCTCACTTAAATAGCCAATACTACTTTGTTTGATGATGACAGCTCTTTTTATCCTTCTACCATCAGAATTTTCCATACCTCTCCAGTTCTTAAAAGAGTCAGAGATGAGGGCATAAGTAGGTATGGTTGTGATTGTTTTGTCAAAGTTCTGAACTTTTACAGTTGCTAAATTGATTTCAATAACATCACCGTCTGCACCAAATTTTTCGAAAGTAATCCAGTCTCCGGTTTGTACCATATCATTAATGGATACCTGAAGGCTGGCCACAAAACCCATTATGGTATCTCTAAAAATCAGAAGAATAACTGCTGATGCAGCCCCAAGGGTAGTCATAAACTTAAAAAACGGTATTCCGGTAATGACCGCAAAAGCTGAAAGAAGTCCAATCGACCACACAACAATAAGTAAAACCTGCGTATAACTATTGATTGGTTTATCTTTTAAATTATCCTTGGTATTGAGATAGTCTCTTAAGGCCGTAACAAAACTTCTAATTACCCATATGGTGAGAAGAATACTAAAAACCAAAAGCCCTTTTTCTACAATATTTTTTAGATAGTCAAAGTCTACAAAGGCTATTGGTGCGAATTCCAATGCAATCAATAATGGTGCAATATGAGCCACATTTCTCGGAACTTTGTTCTTTACAACATAATCATCAAAATGAGTTTTTGTTTTTTCAGCTAGTTTGGTAAACAGATTTAATAAAAATTTTCTGATCACTAAATCAACAACAATAATAGTGACTAACATGATCAACAATAAAGCGATCATATTCAAATATTTTGCAGATATTTCAGTTAAACCCAGGTCTAAAAAATATTGATAGAAAAAATGTGAAAATTCATTCATCTTGGAATCCAATTTTTAAAAATGCAAAAGTACAACGAATCGCCTGAATAAGAAAATATCTCAGTATATTAGGTGTATGAAGAAAAAAATCAAAGTAAGAAAATTTTCAGGTGAACTGGTAGATTTTGATGAGAAAAAGTTAATCATGTCTTTGAAGAATGCAAAGGCAGATCACAATCTGGCCAATAAAATTGTCAACAAGATCAGAAAAGAGCTATATGATGGAATGACCACCAAAGAAATATATAATAAAGCATTTAAATTATTGAAGAGTAACCAAAGACCAAGTGCTTCAAGATATAAATTAAAAAGGGCGATTATGGAACTTGGCCCGTCTGGATTTCCTTTTGAAAATTTTATAGGACATATTTTTAGACATGATGGATATACTGCTGATGTAGGAATTGTTATGGAGGGGAATTGTGTAACGCATGAAGTAGATGTTTTGGCTTGTAAAGATGACAAGTGCTATATTGTTGAATGTAAGTATCATAACTCTCAGGGGAAACCTAATGATGTAAAAATTCCGCTTTATATCCATTCGAGATACAATGACATTAAAAGAAAACTTGAGCAAGATAAAACCAATGGATTTACAAATTATCAAGGATGGATATTTACCAACACCAGATTCACGAGTGATGCGATGGATTATGCAAAATGTAGTGGCTTGCAACTTGTGAGTTGGGATTATCCTGAAAATAAAAGCTTAAAACACAGGATCAATAAATCAAGGCTATTTCCAATCACCGCGCTGACCTCCTTGACCAAAAGAGAAAAGCAGGCTTTTTTAGAGGAAGGTATTGTGTTATGCAAAGAAATCTATGAGTCTCCTGAGCTTTTGCATAAGAACGGATTTTCAGAATCACGAATCAAAAAGATTCAGGAAGATATTAATGATCTTTGCGAAAACCACTTTAGTGAAGATTAAATTTTTAAGAATTATGAATCGCCGGACCATCTCTTAGAAATTGTTAAAAGCAATATTTCCAAACCCGAAAACGAATTAATTCTATAAAACTTATTAAGATTAAGAAGGACGGGTGTATTTCTTCATTTAAAAAAACTTGAAAAAGCCTAGGCACAAACAGAAGAATTATTGGAAACTATGAATCCTTTTGTGAAATAGGACAGGTGACCTAAAGTTTATAAATCGCATAAAAATATAAAGTTGTTTTAAACGTTCTTTGATAAGAACAGGTGCTAGTTGATTGACGCACACTTTCATTGTAACCCTTTATTAGGTTGTTGCTTTGATAAATAAAACAAGATAATATGATTCTTATCGTTAAATTTTTTGCAGCCTTTTTTGGTTTTTTTGGGATAATATTCGGGGCATTTGGTGCACATCGATTAAAACGAGTACTTCCACCAGAGGTGTTGCACAGTTTTGAAACAGGAGTAAAATACCAACTCATACATGCAGTAGTATTGTTGTTTATTGGCTTTCATTTTGAATTTATCGATTTTACTGAAAGGATGATCGCGTCTTCCTGGATTATCGGGGTGAGCTTGTTTTCTGGAAGTATATATGCTTTATGCTATGCCAAAGCTAAAAAAATGGATTTGAGATTCTTGGGTCCGGTAACTCCTGTGGGAGGTCTGTTACTAATGACCGGCTGGGGATTGTTACTCTATTATTTTATTGTTCAATAAATTTTTTGTTTCTATCCATTTTGACAGATACTTGGTGCCTTGATGCTGATGATGTTGCAACATACTCCCAATAAAATTCGATTTTCGATGCTGCTCTAATTCTTCACGAAGTAAGACAAGTCTTTTTGCGAATTGAGACTCAAAATATTTCTTGTCAAAGGTTTGCCTGAGTAAATCATAGCCCTTTTTTTGAGCCTGTATCCATAATTTTTTATCCTGATAAAGTTGAATCGCTTTTGAAGCATATTCCTCTGATTCATCTTCAATAAAACCGTTCCAATATTCAGAAGTACCCATACCTTCAGCTCCGATAGAGCTGGTGATATTCGGTGTGCCAAAAACCATGGAGTCTAATAATTTTCCTTTTTGTCCTGCTCCAAATCGCAGCGGCGCCAGACAAACTCGTGCCTTGATAAAAGCATCCTTTTTACTTGCTATCCATCCATTGACAAAAAATCCTTTTGCAGGATCATGCAGCTGTTTGATTGTGTCAGGGATGTAGGCCCCATAAATATCCAGTTTGGCACCAGGCAGTTCTTTTCTAATCAATGGCCAGATTCTTCCATAAAGATATCTGATGGCGTCCAGATTCGGTTGATGCATAAAGTTACCAATAGTCATAAAATGTTCCCTGTTATCAAAATCAGGAAGTTCAGCAAGGGTTTTTTCTTTCGGAAGGTCAATCATAAAGGGAAGATAGAACAGGAGGGAGGTGTCAACTTTAAAATCTTCCTCTAAAAGTTTATATTCAAACTTAGAAATGATCAAGGAAAGATCACACCTGTAGATACTTGCAATTTCTCTTTTGGCAGTATCGTTTTGAATAAATGCTCTCCAATCATCAACTTCTTTTTTGACAGCTAATTCTCTCGATTTTCGAAGAAAATGAAGATCTTCAGTGTCGAGAATCCTGATGGCATTCGGGCAATTTTCCTGAACCTTCCAACCATAATGTTCTTCTGTCAAAAACCTGTCGAAAACAACCATCCCAGGATTTAGATCTTTTAACACTGCATCAAAACCAGAATTGTTCAGTTCAATATCAATACAAGTAAGGGCTAAGCCTGAAAAATCATAAGACAAACTGCTTTTTGCTGCTGCTGATGCAAAGCTCAGTTCAAAGCCTTGATCTATAAAATATTCTATGAGCTGAATCATTCTGCTACCTGCGGCAGTTGCCCGAGGTTCTGGCCATATAAGCCCTATGATCAATATTTTATTGTTCATGATGATTTAGTTCAAAAAAAGCAATATTTGCTTTATGTCTTTTAACCTTTAGGCTGGTCAAATTTCTTTTTAAAGAAAGTAGGTTTAAAGGTAACCATAACCCATCCCCAATTATTGGTTTCATCTTTGCTACCACCTTTGATGATCTCCATTGAATCAGTTGCCAGCATATGAGAATAACCTGCAAAAACTTTGACATTTTTAACCAGTTCATAACTGATGTCAAAATCAAACTCAGTTCCCAAATAAGCATCTGCTTTTTCAAATCCTGGTTTTAAGATTGTTCCGTCAGCAGAAAAGAAATGAGGAATTAATCTCATTTGAAGCTTATCCTTTTTGTATACGATAGGAACATAGATGTCTACAAGACCCACATTGTTTGCGTGATTTCCTACATAAAAATAGTCCATCCATCCGTTAAACTTATGATTGGTTCCGTAAAAGGGATTAAAGGCATTGCTTTTTGAAGGGTCTCCATCTTGATCGTTACCTGATAAGACTTCGATACCAGCTCCTACTTTCAGAACATCCAACACCTTGAAATTAGCATTAGCTGTCAAATAATAGGCTGATAAATCATTGGTACCTGCACTTCCTGAAGGTGTCGATCCACCCTGAAAGTAAGTAGCTGCATTAAAATCAAATTTATTTTTTTTGTATGTAAATCTACCACCAATAGTCTGGCTGTAAGTTACTTTTTGTTCTGTATCAGAACCAGTGACTTTATTGTATGGCATACCGTTGTTTAAGAACAATAAACTTAAGGCCATATTGTCTGAAAAGTTGGTATGAAACCATGCAAACTGCATCGATTTATATTGATTTACCGAATAGTCTTCCTTAAAAAGGGTTTCTCCATTTGCATTTAAGGCAAAACCAAGATCAAGTTTACTTTTTTCTCCCGGTTTAATCTTAAAGATCAAGGCGTCATGACTTCTTGCTTGTTGCGCCCAGTCAACGGCACCAAAAATCCTTTGATCGTCATAGGCAATTTCCTGACGCCCAAGTTTCATTGCAAATTTTTCACTGAAATTATATTGACCCCACATTTGATGAAATGAGGTTCCATTTTTATCGTTTTTTGATAGTGTACTCACATCTCCCCAGACACTAACGTTCTGCACTGCAAAAAACACCTGGTATTTTTCTGTGGCAAAATCAATATTAAGTCTCGCCCTCTGAGAAACGAATAAAGCCGCATCATCATCAGGTGAAGCCAATGTGCCAAAACCATGTCTGGCTTCGAATCTAGGTTTAAGTTCTGCAGAAATTGCTAATTCCTGCCCAAAAGCTTGACAAAAGCCTCCTATGGCAATAAGTGTAAAAAGTAATTTTTTCATAATATTTATTGTTAGTGTATCTTGGATTCAGTTTTTGAGAAAGTAGATCAAATAATTATCGTTGATATTTTTAGTGTAAATCGATAAAATTGGAGGCAAAAATAATGAATGTTTTTTAAATAAGGTTCGATTTAAATTTCGGGTTTGTTGTAATAATTAATTCTAGCTTCTAAATTTTAAGGAGCACAAACTAACAAAAATTTATTTTTTTATTAACTGATTAAACTCATGTTTGGAACTTTTATGTTTGCTTTATTTGCATATATTTATTTAATCAAACTATCTAAACAATTTGGCTTTTAATTTCCTTCCTTATCAATCTAGGTGGCTGTCTTATGCCATCGTTATATTTGGCAGTATCAGGATGTTTTAGCCTCAGATATTATTCCTTCAAAAGAAAGAATTGAAGCTGAGTTATTGTATAACAGACTCAATTTGAATTTTTGGCTTTTTCAAATCTATTTTTCATTAGGACTGCTGCTGTTGTCATTGGCTTTGCTAAAAATATTTTATCATACATCCTTGCTCAGTACTGTTTTAAATATGTTGATAATTCTAACTCTGATTGCTTTTTTATTTCAGAGCTTTACTTTGATATTGAGATGGTAATATGCAGGGCATCCTCCATGGAGTAATGGCTATGAAATGATCGTATTCGTGTCTTGGGGATTAATGTTATTTGGTTTGATCTTCTTTGGAAAATCCGATTTCACCTTTCCTTTAGCAAGTATTTTTACCGGAACTCTTTTGTTTGTGTGCTATTTGGATTGGTTGAGTCCTGAGATAACAAATTTAATGCCTGTCTTAAAATCGTATTGGCTCAAAATACATGTAGCAACAATTATAATCAGTTACACTCCTTTGGCTTTATCTACTCTTTTGGGTTGAATGGCTCAGGTCATGATCATCATGAGAAGTAAATCAAATTACAAGCGCTTGGATGTGAAAATAAAGGAATTGTCTTATATCAATGAAATGTCGATGACCCTTGGATTATTTATACTCAGTATTAGAACCTTTTTTATGTGGAGTTTGGGCCAATGAAACTTGGGGTAGATACTTGGCCTGGGATCCGAAGGAAACTTGGGCATTGATCAGTATTGTAGTTTATGCAATTGTTTTGCATATGCGTTTGATTCCAAAACTGAATAATGACCTAGTTGTTAACATAGCAAGCACATTTGCCTTTTTCTCTATTGTGATGACTTCTTTTGGCGTCAATTATTATCTGACAGGTTTGCATTCGTATGCCACAGGTGACCCCGTACCGATCCCCAAGTTTGTTTATGTAACTGTTGCAATAATGGTCATTGTCGCGATGGTCAGTGTTTGGAGATTTAGACATAATTCAAATAAATTTCGCTCCATTAAATAGCTTTTTACAACCTTCGCCTTTTCTTATTAACTTTGTTTAAAAGGATAATCGTCTTTTGATTCTCGATTTTGAATATTTTTCTATGGTTAAAAAAATGAAATGATAAAGCAATGAATAAGGCAATACTAAATTTTCTGAAAGAATTGAAGCGCAACAATAACCGGGATTGGTTTAACGACCACAAACCTAAATTTCTGGAAGTTCAGTCAGAGGCGAAAGCATTCTATGAGGAGATCAAACAAGGATTGTTACAGTTTGATGAAATAGAAAGGTTTAAAATGTTCAGGATATATCGCGATGTCCGTTTCTCAAAAGATAAAACTCCTTATAAAGCTCATTTTGCAGGATCTTTTAGTCGTAGCGGAAAAAGATTAAGAGGGGGCTATTATTTACGGATCAGGCCTGGAGAATCTTTTTTAGCAGGAGGTTTTTGGGCTCCGAATAAAGAGGATCTTTTTAGAATCAGAAAGGAATTTGAGATCAGTGACGAGGAAATTAGAGAAATTTTGAAGGCTCCCGATTTTCAAAAAGTATTTGGTGGAAAATTAGAAGGTGAAGAACTAAAGACAGCACCCAAAGGATTTCAAAAGGAACACCCTGCCATAGATCTAATTCGTAAAAAGGGTTTTATTGCAGTTAGAAATTTTACTAACAAAGAGGTTTTATCACCTGACTTTTTGAAAGAAGTGGTGCATTCATTTCAGACCTTAAGACCATTTTTTGATTATATGAGTGAGATCCTCACTACTGATCTAAACGGAGTTTCGACAATCGATGAAGATTAGGAAAGTATTATATGTAGACATTACAACTAGTCTTAACGAAACAGAAGAAGCTGTTAATTTGACTTATACTGAGAAATAATCTTGTTCACGAGTTCAGCCGTCAGAGGCTTTCCATTGGCTAAACTTCGTATTTTATCAAATGGAAATATAAAGTCACAGCCATCATTATAGTTGCTACAACCATATGCTTTTTTTCCTTTGAGAAGCTCTCCGCTTCCGCATTTAGGGCATTTTCTTTTTGTCTTCTTCTGATTTGAAATGACCGATATGTTTTTGTGTAATTCAAGACCAAAATCATCATTAAAACAAATCTTTCCATTTGTTTTAATACCGGTCTCAGTAAAGCCTTTCAATTGAACAGTTTCAGATTTTTTTAAAAGTCGTAGATATTGATTTTCAGATATTTTCTTATCCATAAATCGAAATGGTAAAAGGAAGTTACAAGCATTCTTGAACTCTGAACAACCATAGGCATTCGATCCTTTTATCAAACTTCCTTTCTTACATTTTGGACAAGCCTGACCAATTAAAGTTGTCTTCTTCTTTTTCTCAACTTTAGACTTATTGCTCAATATCTCAGTTGATGTTGAAATAGAGCGATTTTGTTGGTCTGATCTCACTTCATAAACCAATTGATCTACCATTCCTTTCATCTGTTTTATAAATGCACCTGCATTATATTGACCCTTTTCAATCTCCTTTAATTTACCTTCCCATCTTCCTGTCAATTCAGCTGATTTTAACAATTGGTTTTGGATGGTATTGATCAGGTCAATACCCGTCGGAGTTGGTAGGATCTGTTTTTTATTCCTTCTGATGTACTTTCTTCTAAACAATGTTTCAATGATACTTGCTCTTGTAGAGGGGCGTCCTATGCCGTTATCTTTCATCAGGTCGCGCATATCATCATCATCCATATCCTTCCCTGCAGTTTCCATGGACCTCAGCAAACTAGCTTCTGAAAAGTGATTTGGTGCTTTGGTTTCCTTTTCGAGAAAGGAGGGAGAATGAGTTCCTTTTTCCCCTTTTACGAAATCAGGAAGTATAGATTGGTCCTGATCTATCTCTTTTTTGTTCAATTGAAATACTACTTTCCAACCGTGACTCAATATTTGTTTGCCATTTGTTTTAAAGGAATAATCACCTGCTTCTCCTGTAACCTGTGTATTGGCTACTTCACAATCTGGATAGAAAGCTGCTATAAATCTGCGCGTGATGGCATCATAGACTTTTCCTTGATCTGCAGAAAGATACATTTCTACTCCGGTGGGAATGATTGCATGGTGATCAGTCACTTTTTTATCATTGAAAACCTTTGAAGATTTTTTGATCTTTTTTTGCAGTAAAGGTTCGCAAAGTGATTGATATTTAGATAATTGTTTTAAGATCCCGGATACTTTCGGATAAATGTCATTGGGTAGAAATGTAGTGTCTACTCTTGGATAAGTAATCAATTTCTGTTCATAAAGCTTTTGGGCAATTGTAAGTGTTTGCTCAGCTGTCAGACTAAACTTTGTATTACAATACACTTGTAACCCTGTTAAGTCAAAAAGTTTAGGGGCATATTCCTTTCCCTTCTTTTTTGTGATATTACTAACTTCAAAAGCCTCTTGTTTCACCATTTCGGCAACCATGCTTCCTTCTTCCTTACTTAGAAACCGTCCTTTCTCATACCTGAATAAAATATCTCTATAGGTTGTTTGTAATTCCCAGTATGGCTGGGGTTTGAAATTGAGAATGCTTAAGTACCTCTCAACAACCATTGCCAAGGTTGGTGTTTGCACCCTGCCAACAGAAAGGACTTGTCTGTCTTTTCCATACTTTAAGGTGTACAGTCGTGTTGCGTTCATTCCTAGCAGCCAGTCACCAATAGCTCTTGAATAGCCTGCATAAAATAACTGGTCGTAATTTTTTGCGTCTTTTAAGTTCTTAAATCCTTCTTTGATGGCTTCTTCTGTTAATGACGAGATCCAAAGACGTTGTGCTTTACCCTTATAACCTGCCTCCATCATCACCCATCTCTGTATCAATTCTCCTTCCTGACCGGCATCCCCACAATTAATAACTACCTCGGCTTTATTGAATAAACCTTTGATGATCTTGAATTGCTTCTGGATTCCAGAATCATTATTTACTTTAATATTAAATTTCTCAGGAAGCATAGGAAGGTTGTTTAAATCCCATCTTTTCCAGTAAGGTTTATAGTCGTTGGGTTCAAATAAAGTACATAAATGACCAAAAGTATAAGTTACCACATAGCCATTACCTTCAAAATATCCATCATGCCTTGTATTGGCTTTGAGTACTTTGGCTATCTCTCTGGCAACACTTGGTTTTTCTGCAATGCAAACTTTCATTTTGCTCATTTAATTGACCTGCAAAATATAAAAAATGGAAGGGATTATCATGTTTGAAAACACAAATTTATTGTCAATAAAAAAGCCCATCTAAACAGATGGGCCTCTCAATTAATAAATTCTTTTTATTTCAATTTAAGATTCCTTTTGATTCCATTTTTTTTGAATACCAAATAAGAAATGCTCCAATTACAATTACCATAATCGGCATAATCATGCGCCCCGGACCGTAAACTTCGAGCGCCTTGCTCATAAACAGGTTGTAGGTCATTTGGGCTATGATGCCAATAAATGATATTATAAAAACAAAATTGGCAAGTTTTTTTCTCAGTAATAATAAAATACAACCAAGAGCTCCTCCAAAAACAGCAAATGCAAAAGCACCGGTAACCCAGGCTGGTACATTTTCAAAAAGAGCTTGTTGATCCGGAGGAAGAGCAGCTAAATCTTCAACTGTCATGTAAGCTTCCTGCAGATAAGCAAAAACACCCATTAAATTCCAAATAAGCGCAATAATTCCGATGATCCAAAATGATGTAGTGGGTTTGATTTTTGATTCAGTCATGATGATTAAGTTTTGGTTAATACCTATACAAGATAAATAATAAATTTAAATGAGTAGTATGGAATAAACAAAACCAATAAATAAAAAAAACCTACTCAATGATTGAATAGGTTTTACTAAGGTGGGGTTTTCGGTTTACATTCCATAATGTTTGTGTTCTGACCATTTGACTCTATTTGAATATTTACAATCCGTAAAATATAAATATTCTCTAGCCTGTGTGGATGATATATTATTATTTGTTTTCATGATGTTTGTTTGTATCGTTAAACTTTCATTGTAATTAGTGACCATAGTGTCTGTATTCTGACCATCTAATTCTTTTTGTGTTTCTGAAACTTGAAAATGTTACATACTTTCTTGATTCGGATTCTGTCGGAGTGCTTAAATAAGTGTTCATAATTGTTGTTTTTAATTGGTTTCTACTATATAGACGCTCACAACTTATCATTTGTTACAGTACTATGTAAAACCAAGTACTATATTAACAATTATTTAACACATAATTCAATATTTTAGAGGAGAGAGAGAAGTCCTAGTCTAAGCTGAAATAACAAAATTATTCATTCATTCCCGGCTGAATAATCTCAAATTCTTCTTTATTCTTTGCTTGTCGAACCATGGTTTTCACATCTTTTAGTAATGCTTTCGAGTCATAAATAATTCCATCTTTGATCGTATATTTTACCCCACCAACCCGGACAACTTCATTTTCATCAGTAAGTTTTATAGCACCAGTTCCATACAGTACTTTTAAGTTCTTTAAAGGATTTTCCTCTACAATGACAAAATCAGCTAATTTTCCGATTTCGATTGAACCAATTTCAGAATCCATACCCAATGCTTCAGCTCCATTCAATGTTGCTGATCGCATAACTTCAAGCGGATGAAATCCAGCTTCTCTCAATAGTTCTAATTCACGGATGTATGCAAAGCCATACAATTGAAATATAAAGCCAGAGTCGGAACCTGCTGTTACGCGCCCACCTCTGTTCTTGTATTCATTGACAAAGGTCATCCATAATTGATAATTCTTTTTCCATGCAATTTCCTGTTCCGTGCCCCAATAGTGCCAATAAGATCCATGAGATATTTTACTGGGCTGGTAAAATTTCCACAGCGAAGGTAGGGTATAAGTCTCATGCCATTCTGCTCTTCTTGCTTTGTGGAGATCCCGACTTGCTTCATAAATGTTAAAAGTAGGATCTAATGTGAAATCAAGATCTAGTAATTCATTCATCACTGCGTTCCAATGATCCGAATAGGGTGCTGCTGCTTGTTCCCATAATTTTCCGGCCTCTTCAAATCGGTGTTGCTCATTGTTGTAATTATAATCTAAAGGATAATTTTGAACGGTTCTATCTTCAAACAAGGCTTCAGGTAAACCGTACCAATGCTCCATAGAGGTAAGGCTGGCTCTAGCAGAGTGTAACACATTCCATCTGGCAACACTCATTTGGGCATGATGACAGGCTGAACCCAATCCTAATTTTTTGTTTTCATCTAAAGCCGCTTTCATGATCTCTGGTTCGGCTCCAAAAAATTTAATTCCATCAGCACCTCTTTTGGCATTTGCTCTTACCCATTCTCGGGCTTGTTCGGGTGTATTAATGGGTTGGTCATTAAGTGGATTGAAAGTTTCACTTTTCTGACCAAAGCCAGTATAAGAAATGATTCTCGGCGCTATGATCTCATTTTTTTTACTTTGCTCTTTCAGTTTTAGCGCAAAATCGATTCCTCTGCCGCTGGGTTCTCTGACAGTTGTAATTCCGTGAGCCATCCAGAGTTTAAAGACATAGTCAGGCTCAGCTCCCTGAGAAGTACCACCAATATGA
>JAAESS010000026.1 GCA_024229195.1 Flavobacteriales bacterium
ATTCATATTTATCTTCATCAAGCTCATAAAGGATTTGTTCAAAGAGCTCAAGAGAATCTTCTAATTGCTCGAGTAATCCTCGATCCTTTTTTAAGGTATCTATGTATGTTTTAAAATAAACTGGATATTCAATTTTCTGAAGCTCTGTCATATGCTCATTCGCTTATTTTGGACGCGCTAATTTAACCATTTCCTTTCAAAAGTAAATGTTGCTCCGAAAATTAACAGAATTTTACAATTTGCGCCTTTACTGACGAATTAGCTGATAAGACTGTTTGGCAATTTCAATTTCTTCATTGGTTGGAATAACGATAACCTTGACTACTGACTTCTCTGATTGAATCTCACGAATATCTTTTCTTCGTTGACTGTTTTGATCCAAATCCAAATTAATTCCTAAATAATCCATATCCGAACAAATCAACTTTCTCAACACATCAGAATTTTCTCCTATTCCTGCTGTAAAAACTATCGCGTCAAGACCATTCAAAACTGCCGCATATGCACCAATATATTTTTTCACCCGGTAGGCATTGATCTTAAGAGCAAGTATACATCTCTGATCTCCTTTTTCTGCTTTCTCTTCTATCTCTCGTAAGTCACTATACCCTGTCAAACCCAGCATGCCACTTTCTTCCTGCAAAATATTCTTTACCTGTGCTGAACTATAACCCAGTTCATCCAGCATGTAGAAGATTACCGATTGATCAATATCTCCACTGCGCGTTCCCATTACTAGACCATTCATCGGGCCAAAACCTAAGGAGTGTTCTATGCTCTTGCCATTTTTTATCGCCGTTATACTGCAACCATTTCCTAGATGAACGGTGATAATATTTGTCTGGTCTTTTTTTAAATATTCTATAGCCTGTTCAGAAACATATTTGTGACTTGTTCCGTGAAAACCATAGGTCCTAATTTGATTTTCTTTGTAAAACTTTTCTGGTATGGCATAGCGAAATGCCTCCTCTGGCATACTTTGAAAAAAAGCCGTATCAAATACAGCAATTTGAGTGGCTCTCTTGAATATTTTTTCAGAAACCTCAATCCCTTTAAAATTATGCGGGTTGTGCAAAGGAGCCAGACTGAATAATTCCTTAATTTTTCTCTTTACCTCCTGATCAATTACAACAGTTTTTGAAAAAGCACTTCCACCGTGCACAACTCTGTGGCCAACTGCATCTATTTCGTCTGCATCTTTAAGCAAAGCCACTGACGGCTCAAGAAGTAATTTTGCTACTAATTCCAAACCTTGTTCATGATTTGAGATCTCTCTGGTTTGCTCAAAACTCTTTTCTCCTGCCTTGAGCTGCACCTTTGACTGATCCAGTCCAATTCTTTCAACCATTCCTGAGGCCAAAACTCTTTTTTCAGGCATTTCAATAAGTTGGAATTTAATAGAGGAACTCCCCGAATTGATCACTAATATTTTCATAAATAAAAAACTGTTTGAATTAAATTAATATTCAAAAAATTAAGGACATACAAATTCACCAGAATTAAGATGAAAGTTCCTGTATCAATATTCAAAGTTACAATTTCTACTGGGCCTGAATTGCGGTAATAATTACGGTATTAAATATATCGTCCACGGTACAACCTCTACTCAGGTCATTTACAGGTTTGTTCAATCCTTGCAACATCGGCCCAATAGCAATAGCACCAGTCTCTCTTTGAACCGCCTTATAGGTATTATTCCCTGTATTAAGGTCAGGAAAAATCAATACACTGGCCTGACCAGCTACTTTCGAATCGGGTAACTTTTTCTTTCCAACCTTACTGTCTACTGCTGCATCATATTGTATCGGCCCTTCGATTTCGATATCAGGTCTGAGGTTTTTCACAATCTCTGTCGCTTTTCTTACTTTATCCACATCAGCTCCCTGACCTGAAGACCCTGAAGAATAAGAAAGCATTGCTACTTTGGGTTCTATTCCAAATGCCGTACTTGAATCAGCAGAAGAAATTGCAATCTCAGCTAATTGTTCGGCTGTTGGATTAGGATTGATCGCGCAGTCACCAAATACAGAGACCCTATCATCAAGACACATAAAGAATACCGACGAAACAACTGATACTCCAGGTTTGGTCTTGATAAATTGAAGTGCTGGTCGAATAGTATGTTGGGTAGTATTTACCGCACCTGATACCATGCCATCTGCATCACCTTTATGCACCATCATTGTTCCAAAAAAGGATACATCATGCATGAGATCCCTCGCCATACTTTCATTAATATTTTTATGCTTTCTCAATTCATAAAACGTATTGACATAATCATCAAAATTTGGTGAATGTACAGGGTTAACAATATGTACCTTCTCAAGATTGATACTAATTCCTAATTCTTTGATCTTTTCCTCGATAATGTTTCGAGAGCCAAGTAAAGTAATTTCTACGATATCAAGCACGGTCAATCGAGCAGCTGCCAATAAAATTCGATCATCTGTTCCCTCGGGTAATACAATATGCTTTTTGACTTTTTGTGCTTTCCTTAATAAATCATATTGAAACATCCTTGGTGTTAATCCCCTGGGCTTGAAGGTCAAATATTTGCGAGTAAGGTCTCCAATGTCTACATACTTATCAAAGGTGTTGAGTGAGGTATAAATACGTTGCTCATTACTTGGGTAAATATGTGATCTGATTGCTCCTATTTTATTGGCAACTTCAAAAGTTCCTTTGTTAATTGTCAAGATAGGTACGATTTCTTTTAAACCGGAGATCAGCTTTACAATAGAATCTTCAGGTTGCAATCCTCCTGTAAGTATGATTCCTGCTATTTTAGGG
>JAAESS010000027.1 GCA_024229195.1 Flavobacteriales bacterium
CGGATGGGTTCAGCATTCAATCTGTCATCATGCCCATAGATATCATATTTCGGACCCCAAACCCATGGCCAAAACAACTCCTCAGTGCCGATCAAACTCAAATGACCTAAAAAATGTGAACGCACTTCTTGACCAAAGCGAATAATTGGAACTCCTTCATTTTCCCAGCCCCATAGATCTTGTTCCAGAAATCTATTTCCTAAATTGGCTAATAATGGCAAACCCACATCAATATTTTCCGCTTTAAGATCAAGGGTAATATCTTGAGGATCTAATCGATTGGTTCCTCCATAGTTCAGATGGAAATGGTTATCACCGGAATACCATCCATCTGCCTTGGCATCCCAGATTTTATTTAAATTAATTTCAGTTTGAACTGTTTTTTGGTCCAATGCAACTTTTTGAATCACTTTGACCGTAGAAAAACCTTGAACAGCGTTTATAGTAATTTCACCAAACGGAGCCTCAAGCTCTATCTCACCCGGAGAATAGAAAAATACTGTTCCATGTTGTCCCTCTGAGTGAATAATACCTGTTTCAGGAACAATTGGATGACCGTTTTGATAGGTAATACTCATCCTGACCGGTTCAATATTACCATCTACTTTACTGATGATCTTTAACTTTCCGGTAGATGTTCCCCAGTTCCATTTCTTGACCGATAATTTTTGAGAAGGTCCTCCGTTTATATGAACTCTTTTTAATTCGGATGTTTCCTGTAAATTATATTCAGAAAAATAAATCCACTGACCGTCTGAACTGAACTTGGGTGATAAAGGGAGTCCATCACTTTTAGTCAGCAATAAGTTGCTTTTTGGAATAGTAATATTTAATAGCCGTAATTCGTAATCACTGTCATTAGGCCATGTATACGCTAAGGTTATATTGTCTGGAGAAAGGGTAAATGAAGCTTGGGATGAAAAATTTTCCTCTGCCAAAGGCGTAGAGCTTTCGTTTTCTAGATCAAGTAGCTCTATTGAATCATAAGAAAACCCCATTTTTTTGAGATAAACGATACGATCTTCTTGATTTGTTGGAACAGGAAGGCGCTCTAATGTATTTCCCTTTGTGATGACTTCAGACCCCATGGTGGATAGATCTAACTTCCAAAGATCAAATGAACCATTTTTTGCGGAGGCATAATAAATAGTATTTCCGTCTTTTGAAAAAATAGGGTCCAGATCAATGGCGTCAGTCTCAATTAAAATGGTTTCTTTATTTGAATCGAGATCTAAAACAATGATGTCAGTATCTGCACTATCATCGCGAACAAATACGATTTGACGCCCATCAGGAGACCAATTTGGTTTTGAATCCATGTCTTTGGATTTCGTGATTCTAGTCGCTTCGAGAGTCTCAAGATTCATGATCCAGAGCCAACCTTTTGCGGCAAAGGCAAGCTTGTCATTTGAAGGAGATGGGGCAGGATCGGTTGGGCCCGAGTTTAAAATAGGAAGTTCATAGCCTTCCAGATAAACATGATGCCCATAGCCGTCAACTTTTTGGTATCGATTTTTCCATTGGGCATTGACCAAAAAGCTGTTAAAAAGTAAAAAACAAAGTACAATGATACTATTTTTCATAAGTGAATTCTTGTTTTGAATATTTTACTCCAATACAACTTGTTTCCCAGGAAATGGAGTCTATAAAAATTGGGTTAATTCAAGCTTCAAGATAACTTATTTTCAGCAAAAAATATTTTTGGTTTATTGCGTATTTAGGAATACCTGCAATATGGCTAGACTTTCCAAGGGTAGTTCCTCCATCGGGACATGACCCACTTTATCCATAATAACCAATGAGTTATTGGGTAAATCATCATGAAATAGTTGGGCATTTTCAACAGGAATCAATAAATCTTCCATTCCCCAGAGGATCAAAGTAGCTTGCTCAATATTTTTAATAAGATCAATTGGTTCAGCATCTCGCTCTAAGGACAATCTATCAACAAAAGCCTGACGGTTACCTGCTCTTAAGCTGAGGTCAAAATACCTGTCAACCAGACCCTCAGTTACTTTTTCCTTATCTGCATAAACGTTTTCTACACTTTTCTGAACCATAAAACGTGGTGTTATAAAGGTGAATAATTTATTTATAACCGGAAGTCGAGCCATTTTAAAAGCTACAGGTACACTTTTAGAGGTCATTGGGTAGCCCGCTGCATTGATCAAAACTAATTTTTGAACTGTATTTGGGTTTTTTACCGTAAACCTCCATGCGATCTCTCCACCAAGTGAATTCCCTCCAATGATACATTTATTGACCCCTATTTTGGATAAAAAATGTTCAATGAAAAAAACATATTGTTCAATAGGATATTCACCATCCGGAAATGGACCGGTTAAACCGAAGGCAGGAAGGTCCATCCTGATCACACGTCGTTCCTTTTTTAGTTCACTGGCCCAAACATCAAAGGTATGGAGACTCGACCCTGTTCCATGAATTAAAACCAATGGAATAGAGTCTGAAGGATTTCCCTCATCCCGATAATGTACGTTCATTTCATCAATTTCAATAAACGAAGATGCTTCATTGGCATACTTCTCTTTTAATTGATCCATCGGGATATCCTTATGTCCAAAAAAAAGAATCAAGAGAAGAACTAGTAACAGAGTAATACCAACGACTGCTTTAATGATTCTGGTCAATAATTTCATGATGGATCTTTTTATTTTATGAACTCACTGGATTGACTTTGTTTTCCCCTGACAACCATATTCTGCAATTAAATCTACAAATTTCTTGTAGAAATTAGACATCTTCTTATAAAAAAAGACGCTTGAGTGAACTCATTAAAAGGGATTAGCTACGCTGATTCCAAAAGGGTGCCCCTTACAAACTAAAAGAAAACCACGCAAAAAGCGTGGTCATTTTTATACCTAGAATCTTGTCCCCAAACTTCGTTTGGTCCAAAATTTTGGGCATAAAAAAAAGCCTTCTATCGAAGACTTTTCTTTTAGTTTGTGGAGCTACGGGGATTCGAACCCCGGACCTCTTGACTGCCAGTCAAGCACTCTAGCCAACTGAGCTATAGCCCCAAAAATTTTAAGAAAGCAAATTACGACATTCCTTTTAAAACAAGCAAGGGAATATGGCTGTCAAAATCAATTTTTTTGACACGATCATTTTCCCAAAGTTTTTTGAAAAAACCTCTTTTTCTGCGAATTACGCAAAGTAAATCAGGACCCTCCTCACGCAAAAACTCAAGCACACCTTGATAAACTGTTGCGTTGGTGCTTGGAATATGTTTATTAATTAATCCTTCAAGTGTTTTATTTAATTCTAGATCTTTTGCGTCAAGTTTTGGCGTCTTTACTTGTAAAAGATTGATAGTTGACGAAAAGGTATTTTTTATTTTGATCAAAAGATCCAGGGTAGATATAGATTTTATGGACCCAGATTTTATGGTCATAAGAATTTTCTTTATCGGTTTAAAACTTGTGTTACCAGGAACAATAAGTACTGGCACCTTGGTATCTTTGATAATATTTCCTGTTATTTTACCTAAAAAAATATGTTCATCGGCTCCATCATTTTTCGAGGAAGCAATTATCAAGTCAATTTTTAAAAGTTTATTTAATTGCTTTAAGGTGTCAATCACAGAATAACCCTTTAGCGTGCTTGTGATGATCTGTACATTTTTTGTGTCAACATCATTCAAGTGATTTTTCAAAATTTCCTTACTGTCTCTTTGCATGATCTGTTCCACTTTGAGAATATTACCACTGATCTTAGGGCTGCTATAGACATGAACAAGGTAAACTTTTGCTTCGACTGCCGATGCAAAATCAATAGCGTATTGCAATGTATTTAAGGCATTACCGTTGCTTCCGATGGGTACTAAAATATTTTTCATAAGGCATTGAATTTATCAATAGGTAAGGATAAAAATAAATAAAACTTCCAAGTTATTACTTGGAAGTTTTATTTATTTCATGTGATCAGATCTTAGTATCTGTAATAATCAGGTTTAAAAGGACCTTCAACCTTAACTCCAATATAATCGGCTTGATCAGGTCTTAATTCTTCTAATTCTACTCCAATTTTCTCTAAGTGAAGTCTTGCAACTTTTTCATCTAGATGCTTAGGGAGCATGTAAACCTTATTTTCGTATTGATCAGAGTTATTCCAAAGCTCTAATTGGGCCAGTGTTTGATTTGTAAATGAATTACTCATCACAAAACTTGGATGACCCGTGGCGCAACCAAGGTTTACAAGTCTTCCCTCGGCCAAAAGAATAATTTCTTTACCCTCAATATTATATTGATCAACCTGTGGTTTGATCTCAACTTTGGTATCACCGTAATTTGCATTCAACCAAGCCATATCGATTTCATTGTCAAAGTGTCCAATATTACAAACAATAGATTTGTCTTTTAAAGCCCTGAAATGACGTTCCTGAACAATGTCTTTATTTCCTGTAGTCGTGATTACGATATCTGCTTTACCGATAACATTATCCATTTTTTTGACCTCGAAACCTTCCATTGCCGCTTGTAAAGCACAAATTGGATCTATTTCAGTTACGATAACTCTGGCTCCTGTTCCTTTGAATGAAGCAGCGGTTCCTTTTCCAACATCCCCATATCCGGCTACAACCACTACTTTTCCAGCCATCATGGTATCTGTTGCTCTACGAATCGCATCAACAGCACTCTCTCTACAGCCGTATTTATTATCAAATTTTGATTTTGTAACCGAATCATTAACATTAATGGCAGGCATAACCAAAGTACCTTCCTTCATTCTATCGTATAATCGGTGAACACCAGTTGTGGTTTCCTCAGATAGTCCCTTAATTCCAGAAGCTAGTTCCGGATACTTATCAAAGACCATATTTGTAAGATCACCACCATCGTCCAAGATCATATTCAATGGTTTTTTGTCCTCTCCAAAGAAAAGAGTTTGCTCTATACACCAGTCAAATTCTTCTTCAGTCAAACCTTTCCAAGCATAAACAGAAACTCCGGCAGCTGCTATGGCTGCGGCAGCCTGATCTTGCGTAGAAAAGATATTACAAGAACTCCAGGTCACTTCAGCTCCTAATTCAACTAAAGTTTCAATCAACACAGCTGTTTGAATTGTCATATGCAGACAACCTGCTATTCTTGCACCTTTTAATGGTTTTTCATTTCTATATTCTTCCCGAAGACTCATTAAACCCGGCATTTCAGCTTCAGCCAAATGAATTTCCTTTCTTCCCCAATCTGCAAGGTCAAGATCCTTAACCTTATATTTTACGTAAGTCGATGTTTCTGAACTCATAATTTTTATCTTTGTTTTGATTTTGCAAAAATACGAAATACCTATTAATTATTGTATGCCTATTTACAAAACCATTTCGTCTGAGGGACAAACAACTATCTACATCTGGAAAATTGAAGAATCATTTGAAGAATTGAGTGAGGGTCTGGTTTTAACGGATAATAGTATGCGAAGGTTATCAGGTATGAAATCTGAACTGCATCAGAAAGGATTTTTAAGTGTGAGGAGGTTGTTGAAACATGCTGGCTATGAAGACTCTAACTTGTATTATAATGATTTTGGAAGACCCTTTTTGAATGATGATAAGCATATTTCAATTACCCATTCTTTTGAATTCGCCGCTGTACTGATCAGTGAACAGGAAGCCGGTGTTGATATTGAAAAGAATAGAGAGAAAATAGTGAATATTCAACATCGATTTGTAAATACAGAGGTCGATTCACTTTCGGATGAAGACTTGGTCAAACAATTAACTGTAATTTGGGGAGCCAAGGAGTCGATGTACAAAACTTATCCATATGGTGGTTTGAGTTTTCACGATCATATCGGCATAAATCCATTTCTTTTTGCAGATGGCAGGTCGTCAGGAAGAGTTATATTTGAAAATTGGAAACGGGAATATGAAATTAAATTTGAATTCTTAAAAGAAGGATTCACTCTAGTGCACGCCTTAGTAAAACCCTAACAGAAAAATTCAGTTCAGGTTAATTGGAAATAATATTGGAAGAAAAGTTTTTTAAAGAATGATGATTTACGATTTATTTTTATCGGCAATGAATCAAGGAAATAAGCTCCTTGTTGTTTTGTTGGACCCCGATAAGTTAGATGGAAAGTCAATTGTTGAAACTATCGATCACATAAATCATTCAGGAGCAGATTTTATTTTTGTAGGAGGGAGTATTGTTGAAGAATCAGTAACAGATGAATTGGTTTCAAAAATAAAAGCACTCACATCATTACCAATCGTTTTATTTCCTGGGAACTATATTCAAATTACATCAAATGCAGATGCGATTCTTTTTTTATCTCTAATATCAGGAAGAAACCCGGAATATCTGATCAACCAGCAAGTTAAAGCAGTTCCTTATTTGAATAAGTCTGAGCTTGAAGTTATACCCACGGGCTATATACTTGTTGATGGTGGAAAGGAAACAGCAGTTCAGAAGGTGAGTGAAACCAAGCCCATTTTGGCAGAGAATATCGATGAAATTACACAAACAGCCATGGCAGGCATGTATATGGGAAATAAATTGATTTATCTGGAAGCAGGAAGCGGTGCCTTAAATCCGGTGAGTGCTGCCGCAATTAAATCAGTTAAGAAAAATCTGAATATTCCACTAATCGTAGGAGGAGGTATAAGATCAAAAGCTGATTTGCTTGAGGCCTATAAAAATGGAGCTGATGTTGTAGTGATTGGAACGGCATTCGAAGAAAACAGCAATTTCCTGGACAAAATCGTTAAGAATGAACATATCTGTTGATATATCTATGTACCCTCTGCACAAAGACTTTGAAAAGCCTGTCATAGCTTTTATCAAGGCATTGAGGGAATCATCTTTTCATATAGAAGAAAATGGATTGAGTACACAAATTTTCGGACCTTTTCAGGAAGTAATGACCTTTATTAATTCAAATATTCACAGTTCACTTTTGAATGAAAAGAATTGTGTTTTTATCCTAAAGATCGTCACTGACGACAGAAGTCACCATGCACCAGATTATTGATTACCTTTTCGAACAATATCAGGATTATCAAACCCTTGATATTGTTTTAGAGATTATTGCCGTTATTTTTGGTTTTTTATCTGTTTGGTATTCCAAACAGAACAAGATTTTCGTCTTTCCCACCGGAATGATCAGCACTTCAATTTTTGTGTATTTACTATTTAATTGGGGGCTATTGGGCGATATGATGATCAATGCCTATTATTTTGCCATGAGTGTTTATGGTTGGTATATTTGGACAAGAAAAGTTGATGCCTCTCATGTCACACCGATAAGCAGGACCAATAGCCTGGAGAAGAAACAATCAGTATTTATTTTTTTTGCTACCATTCTTTTTGTGTTTATTGTATATTATTACAATGATAAATGGAATAGCTGGACGGCTTATGTCGATACAATTACCACTGCTGTATTTTTTGTTGGAATGTGGCTTATGGCTAAAAGGAAAATTGAGAACTGGATCTACTGGATCATTGGAGATATCATATCAGTACCCCTATATCTTTACAAAGGCCTGGCCTTTACAAGTTTTCAATATATAGGGTTTACAATTATTGCAATTTATGGATATAGAGCATGGAAAAAACACTTGAACAGTTACCAATAAACTTGGTTAAAATAGTATTGTTTGGGCCTGAATCAACGGGTAAAACTACTATGTCAGAACTGCTGGCCAAGCATTATAATACAGTTTGGGTAGCTGAATACGCCAGAAGATATTTACAGGAAAAATGGAATAATGAGAGAAAGACCTGCGAAGATGCTGATCTGATACCTATTGCTAGAGGCCAAATGGCTCTTGAGAATAAATTGGCATTAAAGGCAGATAAGGTGCTTATTTGTGATACCGATTTATTGGAAACCAAGGTATACTCAGAGGAATATTACGGTGGGTTTGTTCATCCAAATTTGGACAAATACGCCTTGAAAAACACCTATGATCTCTATATGTTGACCAATATTGATACCCCATGGGAAGCAGACGATCTCAGGGATCGACCTGAGCAAAGAGAAGAAATGTATGCTGCTTTTGAAGCAGCACTTATCAAATACAAAAAGCCATATATTAAATTAAATGGCAGTATTAAAAATCGTTTGGCTGTAGCGATAAAAGCGATTGATAAACTATTGGTTGAAAGGGATGATCTAAATTCTTATTCCAAGAGTTTGTAAATTTTGAGTTGAATATATGGATATTGAAAAACTTCAAAATGAACTTGAATTTTCTGCAGTGAGGTCTGGAGGCCCTGGAGGCCAGCATGCGAATAAAGTGTCATCTAAGGTTGTCTTAATTTTTGATATCAAAAGCTCAGAGGCCCTTTCTGAACAAGAAAAAGAAAGATTATTACAAAAACTTTCATCCAAATTAAACAAGAAAAGTCAATTGATGTTGACTTGCGATGAGAGTAGAAGCCAACATAAAAACAAGCAAATAGTAATCAACAGATTGCAGGTATTGCTTGAAAGCGCATTGAAAATTGATAAAAAACGAATTCCTACCAAAGTGAGGAGATCAGAAAAAGCGAGACGACTCGAGTCTAAGAAAAAGAGAAGTCTAAAAAAAACACTTCGTAAGAAACCGAAATTAGATTAAATTTCAAATTAGGTTTTTTAATTCAAAATACTTCTTTAAATTTGCAGTAATCTTATAAGGGGTGCCCAATACAGGCTGAGATTAAACCCATTGAACCTAGAACAGATAATGCTGTTTAGGGAAACGATTTTCAGATCATCAGAAAATCAAAGTATTTAGATTCGAATTTCACCTCTTAAATTCGATTTTCAAAAATTTAAAATATCCCTTTTGGGAAAGAAAATGAAACAGATTACTGTAATTTTCATGATGTATATCTCTTTTGTGGGCTTTACTCAAGAAAAAAGTATCCTAAACGATACAATCAATTTAGATGAGGTATTGGTAAAAGCAACAAGAGTTGATGAAAAGGCGCCTTTTGTTAGAAGCAATATAACCAAGGAAGAAATTGAATCAAGAAACCTTGGTCAAGACATTCCGGTATTGTTAAATTTTTTACCGAATGTTGTTTCTACCTCAGATGCTGGAAATGGTATCGGATACACAGGAATAAGAGTAAGGGGTAGTGACGCTACAAGAGTTAATGTAACTATAAATGGGATTCCATTGAACGATAGTGAGTCACATGGAGTCTTTTGGGTCAATCTTCCTGATTTTGCCAGTTCCACGCAGAGTATGCAATTACAAAGAGGTGTAGGTTCTTCTACAAATGGAGCAGGAGCATTTGGAGCAAGTTTGAGTTTATCCACAAATGGTATTCAGGAAAAGGCTTATGGAGAATTGGGTTTTTCAGGAGGTTCATTTAATACCTTAAAAGCCAATGTACAGTTTGGATCCGGTATTATTGGGGGTGAAGGTAAGTTTAAATCTGAGTTTACAGGAAGGATATCTACGATACAGTCGGATGGATATATTGACAGGGCTTCAGCCGATCTTAAATCAGTATATCTTTCAGCAAGTATTTTTAGCGAAAAAACATTGATCAAAGCGATCGCTTTTGGAGGTCATGAAGTTACCTATCAAGCCTGGTACGGTATTGATGAAGAGACACTAAAAACGAATAGAAAATATAATCCTGCCGGTGAAATCTATGATGAAAACGGTGAGCTTACCGGATTCTATGAGAATCAGGCAGATGATTATAAACAAGATCATTATCAACTGCATATCAATCATGATTTTGGAAATGACTGGACTGGAAATTTGGCATTTCATTATACCTACGGAAGAGGTTTTTACGAGCAATACGAGAATGATGCTGATTTTTCTACATATGGTTTTGACCCCGTTAACGTAGATGGTGAAGAAATCAATTCCACTGATTTGGTACAAAGAAAATGGTTAGACAATAATTTTTATGGAACCACCTTTTCTATCTTAAAGAATTTTGAAAAAGTAAACATAATCATTGGAGGTGGTTTTAACCAATATGATGGTGATCATTTTGGCGTAGTGAAATGGGCAAAATACGGAAGCGAAAGAATTAACCAAAGGTTTTATGATAATACCGGAAATAAGACGGATTTTAATGTATACGCTAAAGCGGATTATTCTTTAAATGATCAATGGAGTCTTTTTGGGGATTTGCAATACAGATATGTCAATTACGAAGTTGACGGAGTTGATGAAGGACCGGTAAGCATTGGGCTGAAGGATCAAAATAATTTCTTTAATCCAAAATTTGGACTGAGCTATTTTCTTGATAAAAGTAGTTTCTTTTTGTCTTATGCAAAGGGACACAAAGAGCCAAAACGGGCAGATTATTTAGCAAATAATGAGGTAAAGCCAGAGTCTTTGGACGATTTTGAATTGGGATGGAATTACGCCACTAATAATTTCAGATTAAAGACCAATATATATTATATGAACTATGTTGATCAACTCGTTTTAACTGGAAATATCGATAATGTAGGTAATCCGATTGCAGATAATATAGGAAAAAGCTACAGGCTGGGACTAGAGGTAGATGCGGTATTGAGATTCAGTGAAAAATTTACCTGGCAGCCAAATCTTGCAATAAGTACAAATAAGAATATCGATAAATACTATGAATTTGATGGTGAACTGAAAAATTTTGGAAACACGGATCTCTCTTTTTCACCCAATTTTATTGCCGGAAGCAATATTAGATACCAACCGTTGGATAATTTACAGATCAGTTTACTATCTAAATATGTTGGGGATCAATATATGAGCAATATTGAATTAGATGCCTCAAAACTTGATGCGTATTTTGTAAATGATTTACAAGTCAATTATGAAATCACCACCAATAAATTATTTAAATCGATCGTGCTTAGTGGCTTGGTAAATAACCTCTTTAATGTGAAGTATGTATCCAATGGATATTTCTATACCTATGATGATACTTGGTCAGAACCTGATCAGGTAACTACAATTACCGGGGCTGGATACTATCCTCAGGCTGAAATCAACTTTCTATTGGGTGTCAATCTCAAGTTTTAGAATGGATTTCTGACTAAGGAAGGGAGATGCTCCATATGCCTCTGAGGTCGCCTTCTTTGAATCCAGTGGCCAGGTCTTTTGGATAGTATGTTTTGATAATTGAGTCCGCTTTTTTGGATAGTTCTCGGTCAAGAGTTCCATGACACATCAGACACTTGGCATCGATTAATATGGGAGCATAATAGTGGGGCTTTCCTGACTCGTCTAATTTGACTACAGGTTTGGGTGCTTTACTCTTATTAATCATGGATAAAAACATATTCATGACCTCTATTTCCTCTTCATTAGGGCTATTTTGAGGGTTTCTGATTTTGAGTGAAGTTCGCTTGATACTGACATGCTCTATTTCTGATATTTCTGAGGTGAGAGGAAGTGCTGCAATATTACAATATTCCACAGCCATCGGAATTCCACCATCTTTCATTTTTGCTGTTAGGGTTCCAGAAAGTTCTTCAGCAGTTTTTTTTACGATGAGATTTCCTTTTTCAGTAAAGAGTTCGGTTTCTTTTTTAGACAAAGTACCAGAACAGGAAAAAACCGTAATTGATATGATCAGAAGAAAAGTATTTCGTTTCACTTTAGAAAGATGTTTATTTAACCATTTTAAGACCTTCTTTCTCCCAGGCATTAATTCCGCCATCTAAATCATAGATTTTTTCGAATCCCATGTCCTCCAATATCTTTGCAGATCTTCCGCTTCTTCCTCCTACCTTGCAATAGACATAAACTTCTTGATTTTTGTCAAGTTCACCGATAAGATCTTTAAAATCATCAGATTTATAGTCAATATTAATTGAATTTTCAATATGTCCTGAGGCAAATTCTCCTGGAGTTCTAACGTCGATGAGTAAAATCTGATCACTTACCTTATCGAGTTCAGTCGCTGATATTAGAGAAATTACAGAGGCTGAATCTTGATCTGTTGATTTGTCATTTTGTTTTTGACCGCAAGATGCAAAGCCTATCCATAACAAAGTGATCAATGTTATATTTGAAATGTTGATTTTCATTATTTTTTATTTTAGTTGCTTAAATGTAATAAAAAGAGGGGAGCAAAAACTTCCCCTTTAACAATTCCAATCAATACTAATTATAATAATGTGGTAGGACAGACATATTTTGTCATTGGTGCCTCAGTTTCTTTTAGATCCTTGAAGCCTCCTCTAACATCGGTTACCTTTTCTACACCATTCGCCTTGAATATAGAAGCTGCAACCAAAGATCGATATCCACTGGCACAATGCAGGAAGTATTCCTTTTCAGTATCTATCTCAGAGAAGTTATCATGAATAAAATCCAGCGGGAAATTATCCACACCTACAACATGTTCTGATAAATACTCTGATTCCTTACGGACATCTACAGGTTTTTCCATTTCACCTTTGGCTAACTTCTCTGCAAAAAGATGTGCAGAAATTGAACCAATCGTGTCTACTTCGAATCCGTGGCTTTTCCAATTTGAAATTCCACCTTCCAAATATCCAAGGGTATTGTCATAACCTACTCTTGAGAATCTTGTTACGATTTCGTTTACCCTGTTTTCACTGTCTGCAATAAAAATGATCTTCTGGTTAATGTCTTTAATAAGAGCTCCAACCCAAGGTGCAAAGCTACCATCAATCCCAATATACCAGGCACCTGGAACGGTTCCTTCTTCAGTGTATAATTCTTTGCTTCTTGTGTCTACAACAAGAATATCTTTTTGCTCGCTAAGGTCTTTAAACGTTGCCGCATCGAGAGGCGTTGTTCCTTTATGTAAAATATCCTCAATACTAGTATTGATCGTTTTATTCATTCTTACATTATTCGGAAAATATTGAGGTGGTGGTTTTAAACCGGTCGTCACTTCGCTAATAAATTCCTCTTTGGTCATATCTGCACGAAGCGCATAATTGGTTTTCTTTTGATTACCTAAGGTGTCAAAAGTTTCGCTACTCATATTTTTACCACATGCCGATCCGGCTCCATGATTTGGATATACAATGATGTCATCCGGAAGCGTCATAATTTTATTTCGAAGAGAATCAAATAAGAATCCGGCCAAGTCTTTTTCTGTTAATTCACCTTGTTTAACAGCAAGATCAGGTCTTCCTACATCACCGATAAACAAGCAATCTCCAGTACATACATAAGGAGTATTTCCTTCACCATCAGTAATCAAATAGGAAGATGATTCCATAGTATGTCCAGGTGTATGTAATAAAGTCAATTTACCTTCTCCGAGAGGAAATTCTTCACCATCCTTGGCATTATATATGTCATATTCTGCCGTTGCATTTGGGCCGAAAACTATTTTTGCACCCGTTTTTTGCGCCAGATCATATTGTCCTGAAACAAAATCAGCA